>URGG01000095.1 GCA_900547345.1 uncultured Collinsella sp.
CTACGATCCCGCCCGTAGGGCGGGCTCGCCGCCCCCAGGCGGTCGCAACGGTCGTGCGCGAGCTCGAACAGGTTGTCCGCCGTGGCGTACCAGGCCTTTTCGGGCAGCGACAGGTCGACGTGGAACTCGCGCGACTGCGCATGCTTGTAGAAATAGGTCTTGCGGATTACGTCGGTCATGCGCGCCTCGATGACCTCGAGCCCGTTGTCCTCGAGGTAGCGCTCGATCTCGTGGTTGGCGCCGAGATGGAAATTGAGCAGGTACTCGCCCACGATGAGAACGGTCGGATGCGGGTTCGAGCGGTCGTACGGAACGGCGTCCATGATCGCAAGCGCGCGTTTGAAGCCCGTCGCCTGGCCTCTCAGCCCGGAGCGCTCCATGCCCTCGATAACCTCATCGAGCGCGCGGTCGAACGCAGCGTCCGCCGCGCCCTTCTCGAGCTCGTAGGGACGGATGCGCCTAAGCATGGCCTCGAGGGCATCGATCATGGGAAGACCGTAGGCGATCTGGATGCTCGGGCCAAGGCCGAGCTTGAAGCCCGGATGCGCATTGTGGGCATCGACGTCGTCGTTGGTGAGCACCGGGACATAGTCGTATCCCGCGTCGTCGAGCGCGCGGCGCAGCAGGGGCATGTAGTGCGTCAGGCGGCAGTCGCCGATATACTTGCCAGTCACCACGGCGACGTCGTGCGGGTCGTACTTACCGCTCTCGAGTGCCGCGAGCGCCTCGCCGATCACGATTTGCGCGGGGAAGCAGATGTCGTTGTGCACATAGCGTTTGCCCAGGCGGATGGCATCCTCGCGCCCGATATCAAGGGCCTCGGCGCGCACGCCCTGATTGCGCATCGCCGCGGTCATGAGCCTGCAGAACGCATGGGAGGTGTTGGGGACCAGCGCGATCTTGTCGTGCCGGTCGCGCTTGGTGTACTTGACCTTATACGGGTCGTCGAGCGGATGGACCGCGTGCACCCGGGCGCCCTCGGCACGCTCCTCCGCGCGACGACGGTTGACCGACTCGATAAACGAACGCACGCGAATGCCCATGGGACCGGCGACGTCGCTCTCATCGAGCTTGATCATCATCGGAACCTTGGAGCCCATCTCGCCCATCATGCGCGCGATCTCGTCGGTGAGATACGCATCGTGGCCGCAGCCGAAGCTGCCCATCTGCACGAGCTCGAGCTCGGGCGTCGATGCGACGATGACCGCGCACGACAGCATGCGCGCATGGTAGTTGTTCACGATGTCGATGCGGCTGTTGGAAAGATCGACGTTGCAGACCCCCGGCACCGCATCGGGCGTCAGCACGGGGATGCCGCGCTCAGAGAAGAGCTTGGGCAGCCCGTGGTTGACCAGCGGGTCGTTGTGGTACGGGCGCGAAGCGATCACCACCGCGTAGCCGCCGTCCTCGCGCACGTTCTCGAGCACCTGCCTGCCGCGCAGCTGCAGCTGGTTCTCAAACGTCTCCTGCGCGCGGTCCGCCTGCTCGGTCGCCTTGGCAACCAGGTCGGCATCGATATCGAAGGTCTCCTTGCACCACGCCTTGAGCTGGCGGTTTCGGTCGCCCTCGTCGTACCAGTGGAACAGCGGCGTATCGAACGGAACGCCGAAACGCTCCTCCGGGTTATCGGAATTGCGCATCACATAGGGGTATCCCTTTACGACGGCGCACATCCACTCGCTGGTAGAGGCGGTGTTTTCGGTGGGCACCGTCGTGATGATGGGCATGAAGATGCGGTCGACGCCGGCGTCGACGAGATTGCGGATGTGCCCGTGGACGAGCTTGGCCGGGAAGCACACGGTGTCGGATGTGACGTGCGCCAGACCGCGCTCGTACATCGCCTTGGTGCTGCGTCCCGAGACGCGCACCTTAAAGCCGAGCGTGCTGAAGAACGTCGACCAGAACGGCATGGTGTCCCAGAACTCGAGCACACGGGGAATGCCGATCGTGACATCGCGCCCCCCGCAGACGGGAACCGTGGGGCACGACTCGAACAGCAGCTTCTCGCGGTCGACAAAGAGATTGGGGGCAGCCGCGGTCCGGTCGCGCCCCGTGCCGGGTGCCTGTGCCTCGCAAGCACCCTGCGGACGCAGCTCCTCCGCCGCGGGAACCTCGCGCACGAGCTCATCCCATGAGATGGCGCCGCCGCGCGGGCAGCGATTGCCCGTGACGTAAAGCGAGCCGTCGCCAAATGCCACGACCGCGCGCTGGCAGCGGTTGTTGCACCGACGGCAGGTAACGCCGCCGAACTCGCGATGCTCGAAGCGCTCCACGGCATCGAGCCCGATAAACGACGTGCCGGCGTCGCCCTTGCGGCATTCCTCGCGCGCGAGCAGGGCGATACCGATAGCGCCCATCAGCCCCGGGTGGGGCGCACGCGTGACGGGTTTGCCCAAATACTGCTCGAATGCGCGCAGCACCGCGTCGTTTCGGAACGTGCCGCCCTGGACGACGACTTTGTCGCCCAGACGGTTGAGATTTGAAACGCGAATGACCTTGGTGAACACGTTCTCGATAATCGAACGGCAGAGACCGGCCATGATGTCGCCCGGACCCTTACCGCGCCGCTGCTCGGAAACGACGCTGCTGTTCATGAACACCGTGCAGCGCCTGCCGAGAACGGCGGGGGCTTTGGACGAAAATGCCTCGCTCGCGATATCCTCAACGGCTATTCCGAGGTTTTTGGCAAAACCCTCGAGGAACGAGCCGCAGCCCGCAGAGCACGCCTCGTTGACGACGATATCGGTCAGCACGCCGTGGTTGAGCCAGATGGCCTTCATATCCTGTCCGCCGATGTCGAGCACGAAGGTCGCATCTGGAACGCATGCGCACGCGGCGCGGGCGTGCGCGACCGTCTCGACCGTATGGTAGTCGGCGTGGAACGCGCGCGCGAAAAGCTCCTCGCCGTATCCCGTGGTGCCCACGGCATCGATCGCAAGCGTGACTCCCGCTGTCTCCCAGCGGTTCTTCAAGCTGACAAGACCCTGTTGGGCGACGTCGAGCGGTCTGCCGTTATTAGACGCGTAGAACGAATCGACAAGCTCACCCGCCTCATCGACCAGGGCGAACTTGGTCGTCGTGCTCCCCGAATCGATACCGAGCGCCACACGCACCGTCTCTCCGGGCGCATACGCATCCGGACCCTTTGCCGGCGTCTCTTTGCCATGGCGTGCCGTAAAATCCGCCTGCTCGGCAGGTGTGGCAAAAAAGGGCTGGGCAAGACGTCCCTCCCCGCTTGCGGGCGCGACCGTCTCGAGCTTATCCAGCCGGACAAAAGCGTCGGGAAGGTCAATCGGTTGGGACGATGCGAACATGTCGGTCAGCGACAGGGCGGCACCGCGCGCGACCATGATCTGCGGATCGCGCGGGACGATAACCTGATCGTCCGATAGATTCAGTTGCTCCCGGAACACGCGGACCAGCGTGGGGTTGTAGGCGAGCGTACCGCCCTCGAAGATTACCGGCGGCTCGATGTCGATACCCTGGGCCAGACCGCCGATCGTTTGGCGGGCGACCGCGTGAAGCGCCGAAAGCGCCAGGTCGGTGGTAGGAATGCCCTCGTTGAGCAGCGGCTGGATATCGGTCTTTGCGTACACGCCGCAGCGGCCCGAGACCTCGTGGACGGTCGTTCCCCGGCTTGCGAGCTGCTCGAACTCGCCCGATTCGGTGCCGACCCCCATGAGCTTTGCCATCTCGTCGATAAATGCACCGGTACCGCCTGCGCACGAGCCGTTCATGCGCATGTCGGCAACCTCGATGTCTCCCTTATCGTTGGTGCGGAAGAAGATCATCTTGGCGTCTTGGCCGCCCAGCTCGATGGCGCAGCGCGTCTGCGGATAGAACCTGCTGATCGCGAGCGCGTTGGCGACCACCTCCTGAACGTACGAGGCGCCCAGCGCGGTCGCGATATCGCGCGCACCCGAGCCGGTCACCGCAACGCGCAGTGACTCATGGGGAAAGCGCTCGGCGAGCTCGCCGAGCATGGCGCGCACGCTCGCTGTCTGACACGCCCCGTGGCGGCGATATCCCCACCACGCCTCGGTCATATCCTCGTGCATCGCGTAAACTTTGGTCGTCGTCGACCCTACGTCCAGTCCTACTAGCAACGCCATAATGCTCCGTCTCTCGCATTTTTCCCGCTAGAGATATACCACTCTACGTAATACAACAGACTGTTGTATTTAAACTCCGTATAAAAAGCGGCTGCCGAAACGCTTCAGCAGCCGCCGAATGCACCAACAGATTGTTCTGCGCGCTAGCACGTCGGGCAACGGAGCAGCACGGGCCCTCCGGTCATGCGCACCGCTCACGCCCGCGATGTCGCCGAGAGAGCTATCCACGCTTAGGGCTCCAACCAAGCAAGTCGCCCGCGCTCAGCAGATCCCTAAGCGAGCTACTCGCACTCAGGAGCCATAGCCTGCTCCAAGAGCTCGGCATGCTCCTCCTCGAAAACCGTCCCCACAGGGAAGGCGCGACGGAAGACGAAGCGGGAAATCGGACCGGCTACCAAAAGGTTCCACGGCAGCGCCATCACAAAATTATGCGGGATGTTGATCATCCAGATCGCGGGCACGGAATACAGGTTCGCAAGGATGCCGCCGGGCATGTGCGTCAGACCCTCACAGGCACCGTACAGCGACATGATGATGACCATGGGAACGACCATGCAGGAGCTGACGGCGAGCGTCATGGCAAGTGGCGAGCTCTTGCCCGGCGTGACCAAGTACTTAAAGGCGAAACCCTTGGCGAGCGGGCTGGCGACGAACCAGTCGCAGCACATGGCAAAAATGTAGGCAACGGGGAAGCCGAGCCACGCAGTGGCAACGACCTCGCCGTTGATGGCCCCGTGCTGCAGGGCAACGTTGTAGATGCTCATCCAGAGCACCATGCAAAAGCACATGATAAAGGTGAACAGCAGGCTCTCTCGTTTGTTGATAGGCATAAAGGGCAGATTCCTCTCTGTGTTGTACCGCGGCGCCACGCAACAAAAACGGGCGGGCAAGATGGAGCTGTTGGAACTTCATCTCGCCCGCCCGTGTTACGCGCGTCTGCGACTACTTATGTGGTGGAACTACCCTAACACGAACGGCGCGCGCTTCGTAAGCGTTGAGTTTGTGGAGATGCAGGGCACCAAAACCCCCGACCCCATAAGTTGCGGTGGAATACGGACTGTTTTGACCCTTTAAGCAACAATTCAGTCCCTATTTCACCGCAACTCATTTGGTGCAAAGTAACCTGTCCCCCTTGCACCAATTAGCTGGTATGGCGCCAGCGAGGGTCGGTGAGGGTTCTCGCCACGCCCAAGCCAACGGGCAGAAACGCCACGATGAGCACTGCGCGCACAAACCAGCCGAGCATGTTGACCGTGTCGAAGGTGCACATGTAATACATAGAGCGATAGAGATACAGACCGGGCACCATAATGACAATCGAAGGCACCGTGAGGGCGATGCGCGGGTAGGTGAGCTTGACTTCGGCCAAGCTTGCCAGCAGACCCGATACCAGCGCGCCGATAAACGCTGCTGCCTCGGGAGGCATTCCCGTGCTGAGGCCCAGGAAGGGAATCATCGTCGGCGCATCGACAAGGGTCAGACGCAGGGTATTGGACACGGCGCCGATCAACCCAGCTGCCGCGGCCATCTTTACCGGGCTGTTGAACATCACCGAGAAGCCGAATACGCCAACGAAGCTCATCACCACGCGCAGGAGCGTAAGGGCAAGCGGCGAAAGGCCCAGTGGGGCAAAGTCGTCCGGCGCCAGGCCAACACACTCGGCAACCATCCAACCTACGAGCGTCGCCATCACAATAATCGATACGGCATATGAAAGGCGCTCGATACCGCTTCGCATGTCGAGCTTGGCGATGTCGAGGCCCGCCGTAATGAGCGGAAAGCCGGGAATCACAAAGAGCATGGCGCCGATATAGCCTTCTTGGTGCGACATTGCCCCCGGTATGACCTGGCCAAGGCCGAGCAATGCCAGCAGATACGAAACGCAAGCGAGCGCAACGCCGGTCGTCAGCGCGCTGAACTGACCAAGGCCTTGCTTGAGAATATGGGAGCGGGCAAAGTTGCCGACACCCGCGCCCACAAACGCGCAGGCCATCTCGATAGGGCCGCCGCCGAGCAAAAAGACGAAGGCGCCGCAAGCACAAGCTGCCGCAAGGCCCTGTTGCCAGGGAGAGTAATCGGGTTTTGAACTCTCAACGGTCTTGAGCATCTCGTGGTATTCGTGCACGGTAAACCGGCGCCCATACGTCTCGATTTCCTTTAAGAAGCTCTCCATCATCCAAATGCGATGGGTATTGACTCCCGTTGTGGGCAGGCTGACAACCTCGTTAAAGCAGTGGCCATCTTCGATGCAGGTGCACTCAAACGACAGAAGACTTAAGTCAACGTGGATGGTGACACCGAGTACGGCGGCAACACGATTCATGGTATCGCGCACGCGCCAGGCACCCGTTCCGCTTGCCAGCATAAGCATGCCGGTGCGGCAGATGATGGATGATTTATCGGTGAGCGGCGCATCGACGGCAAGCTCATCGCCTGCCGTCACGATCTGGTGCCAGTCAGTTTTCATATGGAGCGCGCCGGCACGAACGCCGTGGTGCATGGGGGCTCTCGAAAGCAGCGAGTTAAGGCGCGAAGACTGTGGGGGCTCCGTTGATTCGTCCTCAACCTCATCAGTCTCTTCATCGACCAGATCAAAGGAATCAAGCGGCGCTGGCTCGCGACGGTCGATCAGCTCCTCGTCCTCATCATCAAAGTAATTGAACTGATCGAGCATGTCCTCTTCGATTGAACGCTCGCTCGCGTCGTCCATATAGACGCTCCCTTCCTACCGACTAACCCCCATCCTAGGCAGCAACGGCTAAAGGAAACATAAAAGAGACGGCTGTCATGCGAGCCATGTGCTCAACAGCCGTTGGGCAGTCGTTTAAGAACGTCCATTACAGTCGAAATT
>URGG01000096.1 GCA_900547345.1 uncultured Collinsella sp.
ATGGCTGCGTTATCGGTACAGGCAGACAAGGGCGGCACCGTTACGCGAATCCCCTGACGCCCAAGCTTCTTGATCATCATCTCGCGCAGATGCGGGTTGGCCGAGACGCCGCCGCCGATGCAGTATTCCTTGCATCCGGTAGCGTGCAATGCGTTTTTGGCCTTCTTGTACTGCACGTCAAAGACAGCTGCCTCAAACGAAGCTGCCAGATCGGGCAGGTGAATCGTGCGCCCGGCCTTGGTCTCCTGCTCGATGTAGAGCGTCACAGCGGTTTTAAGGCCCGAAAGCGAGAAGCGGTAGTCCCCCCTGCTGTTAAGCGCACGGGGGAAATCGATCGCCTTGGGGTTGCCCGTCTCGGCCAGCTTAGAGATGATGGGGCCACCGGGATAGCCCAGACCCAACGCCTTGGCTACCTTGTCGAAGGCCTCGCCCACAGCGTCGTCGAGCGTCTCACCGAGCACCTCGTAGTCGCCCCACGCCTTCACGTGCACGAGCATGGTGTGCCCGCCCGAGACAAGCGTGAAGATAAACGGCGGTTTGAGGTCGGGTTGCGCCAGCAGGTTGGCAAACAGATGACCCTCAAGATGATTGACGCACACGAGCGGCTTGCCGGCAGCGTAGGCAAAGCCCTTGGCGAAGGCGACGCCAACCACGAGCGCGCCCACCAGGCCCGGACCCTGTGTCACGCCCACGGCGGCAAGCTCGCTGGGGGCAATGGCTCCACCCTCAAGACCAAGCGATGCTGCGGCATCCTCAAGCGCTGCATCCACTACACTCACGATAACCTCAACGTGTTTGCGCGAGGCGATTTCGGGCACCACGCCGCCAAAGCGGGCATGGAAATCAATCTGCGTCGACACCTGGTTGGCCAGCATATTGCCATCCGCATCGATAATCGCCACGGCCGTCTCGTCGCAGGAACTCTCGATAGCGAGCACTAGGCGGCGGCGTTCAATTTCGGCACGCTCCCCCTCGGAGCGCCCGGGCGCAGGCAGCGGCCATACGCGCTGCTCTGCCGCCGTCGGCTCGGGCGAAGCATTGTCGACCGGAAGCACCAGGGGCAGCGGAGCCGTCATGACGATGGCATCCTTGCCGACACCGTAGTAGCCGCGGCGACGGCCAGCCTCGGTAAAGCCCAGAGCGTTATAAAGCGCGATCGCCCCCTCGTTACCGTCCTCGACCTCGAGCGAAGCCGTGGTGCAGCCGAGCATCTGGGCATCATAGCTCACGTGCGACAGCAGCTTGCGGGCAATGCCCTCGCGGCGATGTGCCGGGTCGACGGCGACATCCAGAATCTGCACATCACCGTCCACGACCATACCGCCGGCAAGGCCCAGCAGCTTGCCGTCGTCGTGTGCCACCCACCAACTACGCGGCGCAGCGACGTCCTCGCCCAGTTCGGACAGGAACATGCCCGGCGTCCACGCCTCGTGTCCGGCACCTTCAAAGCAGGCAGCCTCCAGCGCGCTCGTGCCCTCGGCATCCGCCGCGCCCATGGGACGGAACTGCAGATGACGACCGGCGAGCTCATCGGCAACACCCGTAATTTCGCTCTGCGCACTCTCGGCAAGACCAAGACGCTTGCGCTCGTTTTCCTCGGCATCCGAAAGGCGCGTGTAAATCGGCAAGACGCGGGCCGGATCGCCGTCACCCGCAGCGTGCGCGAGCAGCAAGCCCTCGCCCGAAGGCCACCACAGGTCGCGCTCCACGCAGCGGGCGGTCTCGTCCTCGCCCAGCAGCTTGCCATAGCGCACGAGACCGTCACCGGTCAGCTGAACCTGGTCCCAGTCCGCTGCTTGGCGCCACTCATCGAGCGCCACGGCGGCCTTGACCACGTGTTCGCGCTCAAATTGACGCTCGGGACCCTCATCAACCAGCATATACAGCGCCGGATATACCTCACCGCGCATAGCATCGGCCAAGATACCAAGCTTGCCGCGCGCGCCAGCCTTCCACGCCGTCCAAGCGCAAGCGTCGAGCGTCGACACGCCCAGCAGCGGAACATTGGCACCACGCGCGAGGCCCTTGGCAGTGGAGATGCCGATGCGCACACCCGTAAAGGACCCCGGGCCGCGGCCGACCACATAGCAACCAACATCGCTGCGATCCAGACCGGCTTGAGCCAGCACGCCATCAACGGTATTCACGAGCTCAACGTTGGCGTGACGGCGACACATGTGGTCGCCACTCACGAGCTTCGTCTCGCCCGTCTGCTCATCAATCCAGCTTGCCGCGCAGGCAAGCATGTCGGTCGAGGTATCGAGCGCCACCACCAGCGCGTTGTCGTTATGCAAGCTCATCTTGTACAGCCTTATCAATCAAATGGGAAAGCTCCATTGCGCGGTCACCGTGCGCCTCGAGCGTTATCGTTCGCACATCGCTGTCGCCCTCATCACGCTTGAGCGTCACCGAAAGATACTCATCCGTCAGCTCGTCCTGGAATTGTTCGCCCCATTCCAGCAGGCAAGCACCCTCATAGCCCAGCACATCGAAAATGCCCGTATCCTCGAGCTCGTAGGCATGCTCCAGGCGGTATAGATCAAAGTGAAACAGCGGAATACGACCTTGATCGTGAACGGCCATGAGCGCAAACGTAGGGCTCGTAACCATATGCCCATCGCCCAGCCCGCGCGAGACGCCCTTGGTAAAGTGAGTTTTGCCCACTCCCAGGCCACCGGTCAGGATGAGCACATCGCCGTCCTCAAGGCACGGTGCAATTAGCTCGCCAAAGTACTCCGTATCGGCAGCGCAAGTCGTTTTGTAAGTACCTACCCCCAGGCGCTCCAGGGACATATATGCTCCTTATTATTCCGAGGCGTCCTCTGGTGCGGGATGTCGCTCCAGATAGTCGCCCAGCATCTTAAAGTCTTCCTCCAGCAGCTCCTGCCACGCCGGATTGCGCAGCGCTGCTGCCGGATGGAACGTGGGCATTACTACAAAATGCCCCATCTGGTGGAACCTGCCGCGCAGCTTAGTAATGCCAATCTCGGTCTTAAGCACAAAGTGCGTCGCGGGGTTGCCGAGCGTCACGATAATATCGGGCCAGATGCTTCGAATCTGCTCACGCAAAAACGGCGAGCAAGCCAGCACTTCCTCGGGACGCGGATTGCGGTTTCCCGGCGGGCGGCACTTAAGCACGTTGGCAATGTAGACGTCTTCGCGTTTGAGCCCCGCCAGCGACAAAATGCCGTTGAGGTCCTCGCCTGCCGCCCCCACAAAGGGCTCGCCCTGCAAATCCTCATTGCGGCCCGGCGCCTCACCGATAAACATGACGCGGGCGCGGGGGTTTCCCACGCCAAACACGATGTTGTGACGCGACTGGTAGAGCTGGCAGAGATGACAATCGCCCAGAACGGCCTCGATTTCCTCGAGTGCGACCTCACGTGGTGCCTGATGGGTATGACCGGGGATGTGCATGACGCCCATAGCGGCTCCTACACGTAGACCTTGTCGAGACGCATGCCAAAGCCGCAGGCGACCTCGTAGTTAATCGTTCCGCGCAGTCGGGCCATCTCGTCCATAGTGATCTCGGCATCGCCATCGCGGCCGACAATGATCATCTCGTCACCATACTCGGCCTCGGGAATCTCGTGTGCCGGGTTGGACTGAATGGCGACCATAAACTGGTCCATGCAGATATTGCCAACCTGATGCACGCGCTCGCCGCGATACAGCACATCCATACGATTGGAAAGCGTACGCGATAGGCCATCGGCATAACCGATCGGCAGCGTGCAGATCTGAACGCGCGTACGCGGTACGCGGTAGGTAAAACCGTAGCCCACGCCCTCACCCATCGCAGGGTGTGCCACGCGCGTCACGCGCGCATGGACGCTCATAACGGGATCAAGCTGCATCACGCGGCCGCTCAGCTCGCACGGCTGCATGCCATACAAGCCAACGCCGGCGCGGATCATATCAAAATGCATCGAGGGGTCGAGCATCGAGGACGGCGTGTTGGCGCAGTGCACGATACCGCACTCAAAACCCGCATCCTTAATGGCCTGAACGGCCTCGGTAAAGCGCTGACACTGCAGCTTGTAGTCCCAGCCCGAAGGTTCATCGGCCGTGGCGAAGTGCGTAAATACGCCGTCGCACTGAATACCGCGATGGAAATTTATACCGCGGACAAAGTCGAGCACCTGCGTGTAGTGAACGCCGATACGATTCATGCCCGTCTCGATGGCGAGATGATACTTGCCCACTTTGCCCGCCGCGACGGCACATTCGCCATACGCAAGAGCAAAGTCAGACGTATAGACCGAGGGCATGATATCAAACTCGAGCAACGTCGGAATGGCCTCGATAGGCGGCTCGCTTAGGATGAGGATGGGCTTCGTAATCCCGCCCTGTCGGAGCTCAACGCCCTCGTTAACCGTCGCCGCGGCAAACATGTCGGCACCGGCCGAATACATGATCTTGGCGCACTCAACAGCTCCATGACCATAAGCATCGGCCTTGACCACGCAACACAGGCGCTGACGTGGATTCAACAAGTTCTTATAGGCCCTCGTGTTGCGACGGAGCGCCCCGCGGTCGATCTCGACCCAGGACCAGCGCGTCAAATCGGCTTTATTCATGATTAGTCATCCGACCCTTCGTCCATGATTCCCAGATCTTCGAGCGCATCCTTTGCCGCCAGTTCCATGGCAGGACCGATCAAGTCGATAAGATCGGTCGCGATGACGCTCTTCTCACCATACTCCGTCGCCGCGGCAAAACCGGCGTAGCTGTGAAGTGCGACGGCGTACGAATACAGCAACTCCCAACGATCCATCTCGTCGCGCATGGTGGCAAGCGTGCCGGCCAAAATACCCGCGAGAACATCACCCGAACCGGCAGTTGCCAGAGAAGCCGGACCCGAGAGCGGCAGCAGTACACGCTCAACGCCACAGATAGCCGTCGTCGGCCCCTTGGCAATGACCACCAGATTGTCGGAGCCTGCAGCCCAGACAACCTTCTGCGCGGCTGCAATCGCGGTACCAAGGTCGTTCACCTCGTCACCGGCAACCAGACGCGAAAGCTCACGATAGTGCGGCGTCATAACCAACGGCTGCTCGCGACGATACATCTCGGGGTTACTATCAATACCGTCAATGGCAATCTTAGCAAGGCAGTTGAGTGCATCGGCATCCAAAATAAGCGGTACATCAAGCTCGAGCAAGCCCGAAACCACCTGCATAGCGCCGGCAGACGTCGTCATACCGGGACCGCACAGTACGCAGCTGTACTTCTTTGCAATCTCGCACACCGTCATGCGCGCAGCGGCGCCAAAGGAGCCGCGGGAATCAGACGGAATAGCAAAGACGGGAATCGAAGGAAGTGCCATGCGAATAAGATTGGCGCAGGCGTCAGGAGCCGCGACTGCCACGTAACCAGCACCCGCGCGAGCTGCAGACTTGGCCGCCATAATGGCAGCACCAGGATATTGCGCAGATCCGGCGACAATAAGCACAGAGCCACGGGAATACTTATCGATATTCGTAGGAAGTGGAGCAAAGTAATCGACTAAGTCACCGGGCTCGACAATCTCGGCGGCGTGTTCGACATCATCGATGACCTCGTCAAGACGGTCGTAAAGATTGCCGCAGATCAAATCGCCAGCATACTCAGGACCATCAGCGCTATACAGACCAATCTTGGGCGCAATCATCGTCACCGTATGCTCGGCACGAATGCAGTCGTCATCAACAACGCCCGTCTCGGCATTCAGGCCCGAGGGGACATCAATGGATACGACACAATCGGCGCATTCATTGACCGTAGGAATCCAGATGGAGAACGGCGCACGCAGATTCCCGTGGAAACCGGTACCAAAAATGGCATCGACAACAACATCGGCCTTATCGATCAAAACCTCGAGTTCGTCACGCGAGGGGCCGACGCAAACGTGCACATCGCGGCCGGCAGTACGACGAGCAACATGACGTGCCAGAGCAGCAGGAATCTCATCCGGCTCAACCGGAGAAACGATATCGACGTCCACACCCTTATGGCTCAGAATATCGGCGGCAACCCAACCGTCGCCGCCATTATTACCAAAACCGACCAGAACGAGAACCCGATCGGGATTGAGCTTCAAGACCTCGTTGGCGGCAAACTCACCCGCTAGCTCCATAAGCTCGGCCTTCGAAGTCCCTTCGCGTTCGATGATATCCTCGAGACGAACGACTTCTTCGGTACTCAAAACCGGTTTCATCTATGCTCCTAGCGTATCTTGCGAAGCATCGCCCAGGTGCTCCGTCAATGCTGAATTCTGCAGCTGCTCAAGCTCATCTAAAACAGAGCGAGCCTCTTTAAATGTCTGCGCTACGCGTTTCTTGGTACTCACCTTTTCCTCTTTTGGCTTAGGCCGAGCATCTTCGGTAATCGCGATGGCATTCGCAACGGCTAAGTCTCCTGTAAGCGTAATGGAAAGAGCGACCTCAACAACACCCAGCTCTTGAGCGATCTCGAGAGCACGGCCCGAAAGCAGCGCTTTCGGTTTGCCGAGTTTATCACGCGTAACCGAAACATCCTTGCGACCAACGCCTTGACTAAAACCCGTGCCGAGAGCTTTAAGTACCGCCTCGCGCGAAGCAAAGCGGCTGGCATAGTGAGCAGCGGGGCGCGATGATGCATCGCAATACGCACGCTCTTCTTCGGTAAACACACACCGAGCAAACGACGGCGTCTTTTCAAGTATTGATTTCATGCGGGAAATCTCGACGATATCAACGCCGATACCAGCTTCAGCCATGTTCACCTCCATATCGCACAGACTAAGTTATTGTAGCCCGTTCACAGAAGATGCGACAAACGAGGGTTATAAAACACAGCTACTATGTGAGACAAGAGCCCGTAAACGCAAAAAAGGGGGAGGCCGCGAGGCCTCCCCCTTCTC
>URGG01000097.1 GCA_900547345.1 uncultured Collinsella sp.
GTTGATGCCGTGCGCGCGGTCGATGACCTCGGCGCCACCGCAGCCCACCATCACGTCTACCAGGCCTTCGATGCCCCAGAGCTCGTACATGGCCTCGGTCGCGTGGGCGTCGCGCCCGGTGCACAGGCCAAAGAGCACGCCGCGCTCGCGCAGGGCGCGGATCGCCGCCACGGTGCGCGGGGACACCGTGTGCCGGCTCGTGAGCAGCGTGCCGTCGATATCGCAGAGTACGGCTTTAATGTGGCTGAAGGTGACGTCCATGGGGGCCTTTCTGGGTTGTGCGGCGGTGTGGGGTGTATCTGGATGTGGCGTTCATGGTATACCAAAGCGCGGGCGCGGCCCGTCAAAGCAAAAACCACCACAAAGGTGCCTGGCCCCTTTGTGGTGGCCGGACTCGCAGGATGGCCTGGCCCGGGGCGCAAACCATCACAACATTCGACGCTTTTCCGCAAAATCGCGATTTTCATCGAATGTTGTGATGGTTTTTTTACTGCTTTGCGGCACGATCCAAGTGCCAGCGACCAAACAGCAGCAACGCCGCGGGAACCGCCGTCACGACCATGCCCGCACCAACGAGCGTCTGCTGCACGCCAAACGTCGTCGCCAGCCACGGGGCAATCGCCAGCGGGGCCACGCCAGCGAACATGTTGCCAAAACCCATGACCGAGTTGACGCGACCGAGCTGCTCGAGCGGGGCCGTCGTTTGCACGATCGTGTTGTGGAGCGGGTTGACGACGCCCCAGGCCACGCCCAGGGCAATCTGGCCGACAAGGGCTACTCCCACGTACGGTGTCCCCACGTAAATCAGACTTCCCACGCCCACGGACATAAGCGCCACGAGCAGCGTTTTAAGGTTGACCAGGTGCGGTGGCAAGCGGAGCGCGAGGACGGCGCCCAGCACCGCGCCTACACCGCTGGCCGACGAGAGCCAGCCCATCCACTCAACACCGACGCGCAGGACATCGCGGTAGAAGAACGACTCCAGCGGATCGAAGGCACCGTAGCCAAAGTTCGAGAGGAAGATGATGCAGAACAGCAAGGCGAGGATACTGTTGGTGAAGACTGTCTTGATGCTTGTCGCGAAGGTGACGCGGGAAGATATGTTGGGGTCGGGGCTTTGGCTGGCCTTATCCGATGTGATGTCGCCGATCGCGGGTTTGCCTTCGTGTGTGGCGGCCTGACCTGCACTTTGCCTAAAGCCCCAACCAGCAATGAGCGCCAACGCAGTAAAGAGCATCATGAGCACGAACACCGCGCGCGACGACGCAGCCGCCGCGACAAAGCCGCCCAGCGTGGGGCCAACGATGATACTCACGTTTGAAAACATGGCGATGGCGGAGTTGATGCCTTTGAGCTCGACAGGATCGTCGGTGAGGTAGGCTGGATAGGATGTGGCGATGGGCTGGGCAAACCCCATCACAAAGCCCAGGAGCACCGCGCCGAGCAGGACGATGCCGGTCGCGCTGCCAAAAACGAGGATCGCCGCGCCGGTTGCTAGCGTGCCCACGATGCTCAGCAAGAAATGACGGCGCGGGCCCCAAGCGTCGAGCGCCGCGCCGCCCGCAAAGGATCCCAAGATCACGAATACGTTCATAAAAAAGACGGCCAGCGATGTCGTGATGACCGAAGCGCCGTTCGCATAGGTGAGCGTTCCGATGACGCCGATAAAGTAGCTGGTCTGAAAACCGGTGTAGATGAGGAAGCGCATCGCAACCAGGCGCTTAGCCTGCGCGGACAGCGAAGGTTGAGGTTTTGAGAGAAGAGGGATGAGCATGGAGACTCCTTGTTTCATACGAATACGGGCGGCGGGCATTCGCCACCGTCTGTCAAATCAATCTATCCGCATGAAACTTTAAGGACGCATCAAGCCCCTTCTCTCCGTTTTTCGCCCGTCATGAACTATTTGGTAGATTGTAAGGCATGTCCCACACATCTACCAAAGCAAAAACCACCACAAAGGTGCCTGGCCCCTTTGTGGCGGAAATGACGTTTACCCAGATAAAACCTGCCAAAATTAACCTGTCCCTTTTTGGCATGTTATGGCAGCGCAGCGAGCCGGTTCCAAGTGCCCCAGGTCGCCCCGAAAGAGGAGCGACGCGTTTTGGTACACGAGCGACGGCTTGAGGGGCGAGATGGGGTGCTTGGGGCCGGCGCAGCGTCAAGCCTTAAAGGTGGTTACCAGGGGGTTCTGGCGGTTGAGGACTCGATGGCATCGTGGCGTTTGAGCTCGCGGCGCATGGTTTGCGAATTGAGCCAGGCTGCCTGCCAGCCGCGGATGGGGTAGCGCGTCTGGTCGAGCTCAAACTGCGTATAGCCGCAGGCGTTGATAATCGTCGTTCCACACGCATGCTGCCGTTCGCGCTGAAAATCGCAACCGTAGCTTTGGTGCACATGCCCGTGCACCATGTAGTCGGGATTCCAGGATTCGAGTGCTGTGTTAAAGCACTCGAATCCTCGATGCGGCAGATCGTCCAGATCACCCATACCGGCGGCGGGTGCATGGGTAAGCAGAATGTCGCACCCGCCGACCATCCTAACCTTACGCGACAGCTTACGCACGCGCTTGGACATCTCGCGTTCGGTGTACATGTTGGCGCCGTCGCGATAACGCATGGACCCGCCAAGGCCCGCAATGCGAATCCCTCGGTACGTGTACACGCTGTCTTCCACGCAGATACATCCGCCCGGTGCATGACGTGCGTAGCGGTCATCGTGATTGCCGCGAACGTAGATGAGCGGTTTGTTGATGACCGTAACCAAAAACTCAAGATAGTCCGGGTCCAGATCGCCGGCGGACAAAATCAGGTCGACTCCCTCAAAGCGTTCCTTGCGAAAGCACTCCCAAAGGCATCGTTCTTCGGTATCGGCTATTGCAAGGATTTTCATAGGGCAGGGACTTTCGGCTCATCGTCGAGCTGCGGAATGGTGCCTACCACGTTGTCCGCCAGCCAATTCATCTCGACAATCTGCGTGCTCGGCAGCGGAGGGAAGCCTTCAATCTGTACCACGCCGTTCTGGCTGTGGAGCTCGCCGCCAAAGGGGTTGATGGATCCCTCAACAATGCCGTTGCGGAGCAACTGCACGAGTTTGCGCGTTTGGTAGGGTAGGCCCGGAGCGTAACGGATGTCGATAACTCCGGAGCTCATGCCATACCAGTAGTTGACAGCGCGCACTTGGTTGTCGTCGCTGGTCTCGTCCCACGTGCCGTGAAGAAGGCTGCGAACGATGAGCTCGTAGTAGCGGCCCCAGTTCCATACGGGCATGGCGATGCCGGTGACTTTGCCGTCGACCAAGCGGTGAAGCCCGTAGGCCGTTGGGTCTTCGAGCGACTTTGACATGTCAGCGCCGGTCATGACGCTTACGCCTTCGCGGCACATGGCTTCGGCAAGACCACCGGCGGGAACATCGCCCCAGGTGAGGATGACCTGCGCGCGCGGGTCGAGCAGCGAGGCGCCAATCGCAAAGGCGTTGATCTCGCTGAGTGCGCCCGAGGCGAAGACCGACGCGTGGTAACCGATGCGGTGGTTGTCCGCCATGCTGGCCGCAAGGGCGCCCAGCAGAAACTTGGCCTCGTACATCTTGCCAAAGTACGAACGGACGCTTTGATGGGGAAGGCCGATAGAGCAGTTGAGGAACCGAACCCGGGGATACTCAACGGCAGCCCTGAGCGTGTATTCCATCAGGCGGTGCGAGGTCGAGAAGATGACGTTTGCTCCATGTTTGACAGCCGTTTCCGCGGCGGCGTAGAACACATCCGGATCGTGACAGTCCTCGAACGCCTCGGTGCGCACGATACCGCCAAAGTGCTCATCGAGATACTGACGCCCTTGGTCGTGCAGGCTGTCCCAGCTCGACGTCGTACAGGGGAACTCATGGATAAAGGCGATGCGCAGGGGGTTGGCCGTCGAGTAGACGGTCTTGCCCATAAAGAAGTTGAGCACGCCAGAGGTGGACTTGGCGGGCGTCTCCTCCTCGTCGACGCTCGGTGCTTCGACAAGATCGACCTTGTCCTCGTCATTTTTGCCGGCAATGACCAGCTCGCGCCAGATCTTGCACAGGCGGTTTACGACGATATCCGTCGGCGTATCCAGCAGGCGGTCCTGGTTGTACACATTGAGGTAGACGAGCATGGCGTCGGCGGGCGTAATGTCCAGGTGATCGCCGCCTGCGCGAAGGTAGGCACGCTTAAAGAGCAGGAAAGTGTGGCGCAGGTAGTCGACCTTTTTCTGCGGCCATTTTTCGATAAGGTTCTGACCGAGCATCTTCGCGAGCGTTTCGTAGCTTCCCTCACGCGAGAACTCGATCTCGTATAGGGGGCAGACGCGCCAAAACGCGCAGAACTCGCCGTACAGGCGGCTTTCGACGGAATCCCATGTGCCGGGGTAGAGACGGGTGACCTTGGCCGAAACCGTCGGGGCGTCTAGGAATTTGAGGACACTGACGCGTTTGTTGCCTTCTTGGACATAGAACCGATGCATGAACTCGGTGACGATGACGGGGTCGCGATAGCCCTCGGTCACCTGGATGTCGTAGAGGTTGGACCACTTGCGGGCGAACTCGGTGCTAAACGGAAGCAGGGGCATAAAGTTACACGAAAAGGCGGACTGACGGCCCTTGGTGACCGTGCCGACGACCATTTCGAGCGGAATATCCCGCAGGCCGACATTCTCTCGCTGACCTAAGGGGAGCTGAGCAACCAAGCTATCGAGGTCCGTAAGGTATGGATGCTCGCTTTGGCTAATGGCGCGTCGACGTCCTTGCTCGCCGCGCTTGCGTGCTTGACGATAGGCCTCTTCCATAATGTTGCTCCCTTAGTCGTTTAAACAACTATATGAACCATGGTACCACGAATGAAAACCACTACAAAGATGCCTGACCCCTTTGCGGTGGTTTAGGCGATGATGGGGGCGATGGCGCGGATGCAGGCGTCGGCAGCGGTGAAAGTGGTGCTGTCGTCGCTGACGATAAAGATGATCTTTCCTTTGATGCCAAAGTCGCCGATTTCGCTAAAGAGCACGTAGGGCTCTTTGTCAAAGCCCGAGATGGGCGAGACGGCCGTTTTGGTTGCGCTCGTGAGCTCGTCTGCCAGCGCGTCAAGGGAAGCCCACTTAGACGTGTCCTTTACGGCAACGGGCACGGCCACGCGTCCAAAGGGCATCAAATGCACGAGCGTGTTCTTGGAGATGTTGGAGTTGGGCACAATGATGGTCTGTCCACAGGCATCCTCAATCGTTGTATGGCGCCAAGTGATGTCTTGGACCACGCCGGATACGCCGCCGACCTCGATATTGTCGCCGGGTTTGATGATGCCCATAAAGGTCACTTGCATGCCGCCGATAAGGTTTGACAGCGTGTCCTGAAAGCCGAGCGAGATGGCGATGCCGCCGACGCCAAGAGCGGCGACGAGGGCGTTTGCATTAATGCCAAAACAGTTGTCGAGGATAAAGCTGCCGCCGATCATCCAGATGACGGCGCGCGCGATGTTGATGAAGATACTCGATGCCGGTAGCGGGTTATCGTCTCGGTTAAGCAGATGGTTCAGGGTCTTGGATACGACCTTGGCGGCGACGGCGGTGCCTATCGCCAAGATGACGGCCCAGATGATGTTGTGGACCCACCGTTGCTCAAAGAAATGAAGAATCGGCTCAAACAATTCCATGTAGGGAAACCTCCTAATGATCGTCCAACCATGATACCCACCAAGAAGCCCGTCCGATCAAATTGAACTGCGCCCCAAATCTTGGACGCCCTAAATAGCGACTAGGCCGCGAGGGCCTGATTCCGGAACTCCTCCGGGGTCAGGCCCTTCAATCTTACCTGCCTCCGGCTCGTGTTCCAGTGGACTATGTATTCCTCCAGGTCGCGTTTGAAATCCTCGAACGTCTTCCACTCGCGGCCCCTGTAGAACTCGTCCTTGACGTGGCCGAAGAGCTGCTCGGTGGCGGCATTGTCGATGCAGTTCGCCTTCCTGGACATGCTCTGGACGATGCCGGCGGCCTCGAGCCTGGATGTGTACGAGGCGTGCTGGTACTGCCAGCCCCGGTCCGAGTGCATGGTCGGGGCGGCGCCCTCGGGGATCTTGGACAGCAGCTCGTCGAGCATCCTCACCTGCTGGGACATGTCGGGCGTGGTCGATATGTCGCTCGCCACGATCTCCTTGGTGCAGAAGTCCAGCGTCGGGGCCCAGTAGGCCTTACCGCCGGCCACCTTGAACTCGGTGACGTCCGTCCCCAGCTTCTGCCACGGGGCCCCGGCGTCGAAATCCCTCGCGATCACGTTCTCGAACGTCCTGCCGACGACGCCCCTGTACGAGTTGTACCTGTGGTAGGCCGTCTCGCGCCTGATCCCGCAGCGGATCCCCATCTCGCGCATCATCTTGAGCACGGTCTTGTCGGCCACGACCGCGCCCAGCTCGGCGCGCAGGCACATGGCTATCTGCCGGTGCCCGCAGCCGTTGGCGGTGCGCGAGAATATCTCGGCCGCGGCGTCGCGCAGCTCGGGCCTGGTCGGCCTCCGCGGGTGCGCCAGCGCGTAGTAGTAGGTCGACCTCCCGAGCCCCGAGCACTCCAGCAGGTGGCGCAGGGAGTGCCCCTCCGCGCGCAGCGCCCTCACCGCCTCG
>URGG01000098.1 GCA_900547345.1 uncultured Collinsella sp.
CTGCCCGCTGCGGATAGGTGGTGCACTTCCCAGCGTGCATTTTTGGGAGTATTCAGCAAGCTCTTAAAAATGCATAACGTTTTGAATGGCCCGTAGCGGCCCGCAGGCGCCCATCGACAGCCATTGTGGGCGGGCTATCGATGAGTGGAGGGGGTTGTTACTGAGTTTCTGCTTTGCGACGATCTGCAACACTGCTGTAACCGCGTCGTTTTGTCGTTCGCGATGGGGTCGTTGGGGCCCACGGTGCTGAATACTCCGTTTTTTGCACGGCCCAAGGTGGGGTACCCTGAGACGAAGCAAAAAGATCCCTCATTTCTATGCAGATACCGATAGGATTTATGCAAGATTGGGATTGTAAGCCGTGCGCGTGCGCAAAACCGGTGCGGGGACGTCGGGAGGCGGTTCGGCTCCTAGGGCATTGACCGTGCAGAACGGTTAAAATCGGGACTCGGTCTTAGTTTTACTTGGAAGGATGCATATGGCTTCTAATGTTGGTGCTTCTCTAGAGGGGACGCTCTCCTATATCGCAGGACAGCTTAAGATGCTGACTTCTATCGCTTCGCCTACGGGCTATACCCGTGCGGCGACTGATTATCTGATGGAAACGTTGCGCGATATGGGCTTTGGGCCCGAGCGCTCCAACAAGGGCAATGTGCTCGTTGAGCTTGGCGGCGAGGGCGAGCCGCTTGTGCTGGCGAGTCATGTCGATACCCTGGGCGCCATGGTGCGCTCCATTAAGGACAATGGTCGCCTGCGCCCCACGACCCTCGGCGGGCATCAGTGGTCTACGGCCGATGGCGAGAACTGCACCGTTTATACGCGCGACGGCAATGTCTACACGGGCGTGGTCCTCAATACCGAGCCTTCGGCGCACGTGGCCGATGAGCCGGTCAAGACCATCGAGAAGAACATGGAAATCCTGCTCGACGAGAACGTTGACAGCAAGGACGATGTGCTCGAACTGGGTATTCAAACCGGCGACATCATCGCTATGGATCCGCGCACCACGGTGACGGAGAGCGGCTACATCAAGAGTCGCTTCCTTGACGACAAGCTGTCCGCGTCGATTCTGCTGGGTTTGGCCCGCGCCGTCGCCGAAGGCGAGGTGACGCTTTCGCGCAAGGTTTCGTTGCTCTTTACGGTGTACGAGGAGGTCGGCCACGGCGGTGCCTTTGTGCCGGCCGACACGCGCGAGATGATCAGCGTGGACATGGGCTGCGTGGGTGACGACCTGGGCTGCACCGAGCGCATGGTTTCGATTTGCGCCAAGGATTCGGGCGGTCCGTACAACTACGACCTGGTAACCACGCTGTCCAACATCGCGCGCGAGCTGGAGCTCGATTACGCCATCGATGTGTACCCGCATTACGGATCCGACGTCGAGGCCACGCTCTCGGCCGGCTACGACATTTGCCATGGTCTGATTGGCCCCGGCGTGTACGCGAGCCACAACTACGAGCGCAGTCACATCGACGGCGTGCGCAATACCTACGAGCTGGTTTGCGCCTACGTTCAGCGCTAGGGGAGCAGCGGCCTCGGCTGACACAGCAGTACCGACCGAGGCCGTCCTCTCTAAGTTGCGGTGAAATAGGGACTGTTTGGCGGTTTTAAACGCTTAAACAGTCCCTATTTCACCGCAACTTATGAAGGGGATGGGGCTACTTGATGGCGCCGGTCACGGTGCCGCCGCCCAGGACGATATCGCCGCGGTAGACTACAACGGCTTGGCCGGGGGCGATGGCTCGTTGCGGCTCGTCAAAAGTTAGCAGCATTTGCCCGTCTTCATCACGCGTAAGGGTCGCTGCCTGGTCTTTCTGACGGTAGCGGTACTTGGCACCTACGCGAATGCCGCCGGCGTCGAGCTCCGCCTCCATGCGCTCTGCCGGAGCGCTCCAGATCCAGTCGTTTGCCGTGAGCGCTGTGGCCGCCAGGTCCTCGGCCTCGCCCAAATGCACGGTGTTGTTGGCGGCGTCGACGCCCGTCACATACACGGGATGCGCCATCGCGACGCCCAGGCCCTTGCGCTGGCCGATGGTGTAGCGCAGCGCGCCGTTGTGGCGCCCGACCACGCTGCCGTCGCGCCACACAATGTCGCCCGGTGCAGCGGGATGTCCGCAGCGGCGCTCGATATAGCCCGCGTAGTCACCGTCTGGAATAAAACAGATGTCCTCGCTTTCGGCCTTCTGGGCGTTGGTAAAGCCCTGCTCGGCGGCTATGCGGCGCACGTCGCGCTCTTTGTCCAGGCCTGCCAGCGGAAAGATCGTGTGCGCCAGGCGCTCCTGCGTAAGCGAATACAAAAAGTAGCTTTGGTCCTTTTTGGGATCTTCGCCGCGATGTAGCTGCCAGGTGCCGTCTGCCGCCTGGCTTGTTTTGGCGTAATGTCCCGTGGCGATGTAGTCGCAGCCCATGTCCAGCGCCGCATCGAGCAGCGCGCCAAACTTAATGTGGCGGTTGCAGATAATGCACGGATTGGGCGTCAGCCCCTCCTGGTAGGCGTTCACAAAGCGCTCGATAACGTTGCGGTCGAACGTCTGCTGCAGGTCGAGCACATGGTGGGGTATCCCCAGGCGCTCGGCGACGGCCTTTGCATCGGCGATGTCGCGGTCGACCTTACTCATGCCCGTGGCGGGGTCGGGTGCGGGGCAGGTGAGGCGCATGGTGGCGCCGACGCATTCGTAGCCCTGGCTTTTGAGCAGGTACGCGGTCACGCTGGAATCGACGCCGCCGCTCATGGCGACGAGCACGCGCTTGTTGTGCATGGGGAGGTTCTCCTTGGTGGCATGTGGCCAAAAAAGAAAAGCGGCGCGGGAGGCTGGTTCCGCGCCGCAGACATTGTAGCAAGTTCGGGCGTCATGTGGGACACCCTGTTGGGATGAGCCCAGGCTGCCAGAAGAGAGGGGAGACCGGCGTGCCTTGGACTCGTTCTAAGAACGAGAAGCTCTAGTCCTGGAACAGTGCCGTGGACAGGTAGCGCTCGCCCGTGTCGGCAAGCAGAGCCACGATGGTCTTGCCCTCGTTCTCGGGGCGCTTGGCCAGCTGCAGCGCGGCCCACACGGCGGCACCGGACGAAATGCCCACGAGCACGCCCTCCTTGTGGCCCACGGCGCGGCCGGTGGCAAAGGCGTCGTCGTTCTCGACGGGGATGATCTCGTCATAGACCTGGGTGTTGAGGACGTCGGGCACAAAGCCGGCGCCGATGCCCTGGATCTTGTGCGGGCCGGCCTGACCCTTGGAGAGCACCGGGGAGGTGGCGGGCTCGACGGCGACGACCTTAATCTCGGGGTTCTGCTCCTTGAGGAACTCGCCCACGCCGGTCACGGTGCCACCGGTGCCAACTCCGGCGACGAAGATGTCGACCTGGCCGTCGGTGTCGTCCCAGATCTCGGGGCCGGTCGTGGCCTTGTGAATGGCGGGGTTGGCGGGGTTCACAAACTGGCCGGCGATAATGCTGTTGGGAGTCTCCTTCTGCAGCTCCTCGGCCTTGGCGATAGCGCCCTTCATGCCCTTGGAGCCGTCGGTGAGTACGAGCTGTGCGCCATATGCCTGCATCAGCTTGCGGCGCTCGACGGACATGGTCTCGGGCATGGTGATGATCACCTTGTAGCCGCGAGCCGCCGCCACCGAGGCGATGCCGACGCCGGTGTTGCCGCTCGTGGGCTCGATGATGGTGTAGTCGCCACCGCGCACGAGCTTGCCTGCCTTCTCGGCCTCGTCAATCATGCTCTTGGCGACGCGGTCTTTAACGGACCCAGCGGGGTTGAAGTATTCCAGTTTGACGAGCACGCGAGCCTTGAGGTCCTCGTCGGCCTCAAAGTGAGTGAGCTCCAGAAGCGGGGTGTGGCCGATAAGCTGATCGATGGACGTGTAAACCTTGCTCATGGTGAACCTCCAAAGTGTTCAAGTTGCTGGTTGCCGTGTGGTTTTACGGCGTGTCTAGCAGCTAAACCCATAAACCTTATAGGTTGTTCGTTTAGCTGTTGGCAAGCATAGTAGACACTAAAGCCTAGTAATGCAATAGGAAATAGAAGATTATTACAAGCTGATTAACCATCTTGACCGGAACGGGTATTTTCAAACCGAATTTTTCGGCTAGAATTTCAACGGACTAAAAGACCGAAAGGCAGCACTATATATGTTGGTTTCTACTAAGGGTAGGTACGCCCTGCGCGTTATGGTTGACCTGGCCGAGCACCAGGCGGCCGGCCGCATCCCGCTCAAAGAGATCGCGGCGCGACAGGGGATTTCCGAGAAATATCTCGAGAACATCTTGGCTACGCTCGTGCGCGCTAACATGCTTTCGGGCATGCGTGGCAAGGGCGGCGGCTATGTGCTCACGCGCCCGCCCGAGCAGTACACGGTGGGCGAGATCTTGCGCCTGACCGAGGGCAGTCTGGCACCGGTCGCCTGCCTGGATGGCGACTGCAAGGGTTGCTCGCGATCTGATGAGTGCCCCACGCTCGACGTGTGGAAGAACCTGGACAAGCTCATCAACGACTACCTCGACGGTGTGACGCTCGATGCGCTCGTCGCTCCCAACGAAGGCTACGACTACGTCATCTAGCCCACCTGCCATGTGGGGACGGGGCGGAAATGGTAGATTTTCTTGCCCTCTGAGACTTGGCAAATAAGAAGGCCGCCCATTTTTGCGATGGGCGGCCTTTGATTTGGTCCGATGCGTCTGTGTATCGGGGCGTTCTACTCTTCGGCAATACTATCGAGGATGCTGCGCATGATGGACACTAGGATGCTGCCCATAAAGGCCGAGCCAAAGCCGGCGATGGAGATGCCGACGCCCAACAGGTTGACCGACAGGTAGCTGGCGAGCTCCAGCATAAAGCTGTTGAGCACGAGCTGGAAAATGCCGAGCGTAATGATCGTGAGCGGCAGCGAGATGACCGTGAGGAACGGTTTGACGAACGAATCGACGATGTTGAGGAACAGTCCCACAAAGGCAAAGCAGACCCAGGCCTCGGCAAAGCCGAAGGGCTGGATACCGGGGACGAGGAACGTGGCGATCGCGATGGCGATCGAGGTGAAGAGCCAGTTAAGCATAAAGCGCATGGCGTGAATCCTTTCTTGCGCCGGGGTTGCTGGCGTCGCGTGAAGCGGCTTGCGGCGGCGACTTGGATGGTTGCGCGGGCGCGCCGCGGTGTTTGGGGGCTCATTGTCTCAAATATTCGTGGAGCTTACGTGCGCATTCGGTTTCTAAACGGCGTTCGTCCTGAAAAACGTGCCGCTGGCAGAGAGTCTTGTCGCTTTAGCTTGGTGGTGTGCTACACTGCTACGGGCAAATGGCCCATGCATTGTTTTATTGCATATTACGGGCGAACGATGCCCGATGTCAGTATCAATTTCGATGCCTTTTGGCGGGTTTGGCGGTGATCGATGAATATCGAGAACATGTTTGACAAGCCTGATGTCAAGCAGCTGGTCCACGCATTTAGTCTTTTGGACGACGAGAACGATATCCAAGCGTTTTTGACCGATATCTGCACGCCGCGCGAGATTTGCGATTTATCGCAGCGCCTGCAGGTCGCGCGTTATCTGGATGAGGGCGAGCCCTATGTTGAGGTTCAGGCCCGCACGGGCGCCTCGTCCACCACGGTGAGCCGCGTGTCCAAGGCGCTCAACGGCGAGTACGGTGGCTATCGCAAGATCCTCATCAAACTGGAGGATGGCGCGTAGGCCAGCGGCAAAAACGAATTGCGCAGAACCGTCCCTTCGGGGGCGGTTTTTTTGATCCCTTGGGGACGGAGGAAATCTGTTGGCGTGGGGCGAATCTGTCCGCGTGGGCGGGTAGGATGGATGCATTGATTATTGCGAACGGTTTGAGTGGAGGACCATGCCTGTTCGAATCTATACCATCAATACCGGTACGGACTTGAGCGATGCCGAGTCGGCGTTGCTCGCCGACCTGGTTGCCCGCCACGGGCGTGCAGTTTTGCTGGCGCCCTCGTTTGCCGAGCTCGACCTGTGCCGTCACGATGCTGCGGTTGCTGGCGCCTCGCTGGGCATTGACTACAAAACCCCTGCGTCGTGGCTTCGTTCGCTGTGGGAGCTTATGGGCGATGGCCGCAGCTTCGTCGACAACATGCAGCGCCAGATGCTGTTCTCGGACATGATCGCCCGTCGCGACGATGCCGACCTGCAGCCGCTTTCGCGCAGTCAGGGCACGGTGCGTATGCTCGCGCGCATGGCCCGCGATGTGCTGCCGGGCGTAGCGGGAATGGGTGCCGAGCGCTGCCGCGGCGACGTTTGCCAGTCCGATCCCAAGAGCGACGCCGAGGCTCGCGTGTTCGAGCTATTGAGTGCCTATGCGAGCGGCTTGGACCGTCGAGACATGGTCGAGCCCTGCGAGGCGGCTGACCTTATGGCCGAGGTGCTGGCCGACAGCCTTCCAGCGTGCGCCCGCGCGGTATGTGTGCGCGGTATCACGTCGTTTACGCACGGCTTGCTCGAGCTGCTGTCGGCCGTGACGAACAATGGGGGAGAGGTCGTTGTGCTGCTTGCCCGCGAGCAGGCGGCGATGCGCGAGGAGCTTGCCGCGGCATTTGATGCCCGCGGCGTGCTGTTTGAGGTCGCGCCGCT
>URGG01000099.1 GCA_900547345.1 uncultured Collinsella sp.
CCTAAAGCTCCTTGCGACCGGTAACGGCCGCTGCAACCTCTCCAACGAATCGATTGATCCTCAGCGGTATAACCACCCCGCATTCGTCGAATCTGTCATGGGCCCCCAACCCGAACAAGAGCTTATGGGTTTCTTCTCCTCGCTGGGCATCATGACAACCTCCGAGGAAGGCCGGCTATACCCGCGCTCCCTTCGCGCAGAATCGGTGCGCGACGCGCTTCTCAACGTTTGCGACCGCCTAGGTATTACCTTAATCTGCGGAGCCAACGTTGCCTCGGCGCACAAAGCTTCCGAAGGCTGGACACTCCAAATAGACCGTCCAGCGCGGGCGCTCAAGGCAAAAAAGCACGACGACCGAAAAACGGAGCTCCGCTCGCTTCGGAAAGCGCTCGCCGATGTCCCTCGCAAGAACGAGGCCCTGGAGGCACATGCCGTAATTATCGCCACGGGTGGCAACCCCACCGGTATCGCCGATACGTTTAGCCTCCCCCTCACTTCGCTGCGCCCCATCCTCTGCCCCGTATCGGCAACGGTCGTCGGCGATCGGGCGGCACTCAAGACGTTGGACGGCCTGCGCGTCCGCGCCCGCTTGACGCTCGCCCGCAATCATAATGAGCTCTGGCACGAAGACGGTGAAGTCCTGTTTCGAGCCTTCGGCATCTCGGGCGTCGCTGTCTTCAACCTCTCCCGTCGTATCCAGCGCGGTGATACGATCCTGCTCGACGTTTTCCCCGACCTCTCCAAAGACGAGCTGCTCGATATGCTCAACCGGCGCGTTGAGCTGCTCGGCGGCTTTTCGCCCCGCGATCCCCGTTGGCTCGACGGCATGCTCGCCCCGCAACTCTCCCGCGTCGTCTGCACGGCGTTCGAGCAGTGCCATCCAGGCTCCAACGATGTCATCCACCTGGTCTCGATCCTCAAGCACTTTAAGTTGCTCGTTGAGGGAACAGCCGAGGAGCGCTCGGCACAGGTCACGCGTGGTGGCGTATCTGTCGAGAGTATCTCAACACCCAGTCTACGCGCGCGCAGCGTTGTCGACGCCCCGCTTTACGTCTGCGGCGAAGCGCTCGACATCGACGCCGATTGCGGAGGCTTTAACCTTGCGTGGGCATGGCTCTCGGGCATTCGCGCTGCAAGCAGCCTGTAGCCGCGCAGTCTATAATCAAAAACGCATTCGGGCCGTCTGGGATACCGGACGGCCTCTTTCTTGCCTCTAAGGAGACCTCGATGATCGAAATCACCCAAGTCAACGCTTCGCTCGATGAAGCCGGCGATGAAAATGCCTGCCTCATTGTTGGCAAGCGAGTCGCCAAGCGCGTCCTACGTTGCAAAGACTCCGAGATCAAGTCCATCGAGCTCCACCGCAAGTCAATCGACGCTCGCAAAAAACGAGACGTCCATTTTATCCTGAGCTTTCGTGTTGAGCTGACCAGTCCCCACCTCGAGCGAGAAGCGGTCGACAGCGTTTCCGAACGTGACCGCTCGCTCGTACGCGCGATAGAAGACGATGAGCCTTCATTCCCCTCCCCCATTTCCGACGCATCCAAAGAGCGCCCCGTCGTTGTCGGCGCCGGATGCGCCGGCCTTTTCGCTGCGCTCACGCTCGCCGAAGCAGGTCTTAAGCCCTTGCTTATCGAGCGCGGCGACCCGGCATTTCGCCGCTCGCAGGCGATCGACCTCTTTCTAAAGGAGCGCATCCTCGACCCCGAGAGCAATATTCAGTTTGGTCTGGGCGGCGCGGGGACCTTCTCGGACGGCAAGCTCAATACGGGAACAAAAAATCCCGCCCATCGCCTTATCCTCGAAACCTTCGTCGAGGCGGGTGCGCCCCGCGATATTCTGTGGGATGCCAAGCCGCACATTGGCTCCGACATCCTTCCCAAGGTTGTCACCGCTATATCCCAGCGCACCGAGCAGCTCGGAGGTGTCGTCCGTTATCGAACGAAGCTCGTCGACATTCGCACCGACGCGTCTGGCGCCATCACCGGTATCGATGTCCAATCGTCCCAAGACGCCGCTTACGAGCCAATCGAAACAAAGCACCTCATCCTCGCCTGTGGGCATTCTGCTCGCGATATTTTTGAGCTCCTTAAGGACCACAACGTGGCCCTCACACAAAAGACCTTTGCCATGGGCGTTCGCATCGAGCATCCGCAGCGCGACATCGACCGAGCCCAATATGGAGCCTTGGCGGGACATCCTGCCCTCGGAGCAGCCCCCTACAAGCTCGTCGCCCATCTTCCCAACGGCCGCAGCGTGTTCTCGTTTTGCATGTGCCCCGGCGGGCAGGTTGTCGCCGCCTCTTCCGAGCAGGGCCACCTGTGCGTCAACGGCGCCAGCCTCAATGCCCGCGACGGACGCAACGCAAACGCCGCCCTGCTCGTTAACGTCACGCCTGAGGACCTTCCCAACGATGACCCGCTCGCCGGCATCGAGCTCCAGCGCGCCTGCGAGGCGGCCGCCTATCGCCTGGGCGGTTCCAACTGGAACGCACCGGCACAACTCGTCGGAGATTTCCTCGCAGGACGCGCCAGCAAGGCGCCCGGAAAGGTAAAGCCCACCTATCCGCTCGGTGTGACCTGGACGACAATTGACGAAGCCCTGCCGCAGCATATCGTCGAGTCGCTCCGCCTGGGACTTCCCCTACTCGGAAAAAAGCTACGAGGCTACGACCGTCCCGATGCCGTTCTTACCGGCGTGGAGACTCGTTCGAGCTCACCGGTCACTGTCACCCGAGACCGAACGTGCCATGCCGTGTCGACCCCGGGCCTCTACCCTTGTGGTGAGGGAGCTGGATATGCCGGCGGCATCATGAGCGCGGCCACCGACGGCATCCGTTGTGCCGAAGCCCTGATCGCGGACCTCTAACGCACGAATTCCAGCGCGCAAAAGACATAGGCCCCGAGCTCCACAGGGAACTCGGGGCCTGTTCGCTATTTCTTAAACCGTGCACCCTGGCGTTTTCTGCCCGATGCGAACGTGGAACCCTTGCGGGCCTGCAAACGCAAGCGCTCGATCGTCTCGTCCTCAGACGCACCCTCGAGCATCGCCCGAATCTGAACGACGGCATCGCGCAGGCGCGCCGCCTCCTCAAAGTCCATGGCGGCAGAAGCGTTACGCATATCCTCTTCCATGGTTTCGACGATCCGCACAAGCTCGTCATGCGGCAGTTCTTCCAACTGCTCCGCAAGTGTCTGCTCGGGCGCCACCGTTTCCGGCACACCGCCCTCGCCCGACTCATCGGGCGTATAGAATGCGCCATGGCCAAGAGAGTCGCCCTTCGAGCGTCCTTTGGAGCCCACAGTTTTTTCGGCCTCGGCAATAAAACTTGAGATGTCGTTGATGGCCTTGCGCACTGTCTTGGGCACAATGCCATGTTCTTCGTTATATGCCATCTGAATCTCGCGACGGCGCTGCGTCTCCTCGATGGCCTCTTTCATCGAATCGGTCACAACGTCTGCATACATGATGACTTCACCATCGGCGTTACGGGCCGCACGGCCAATCGTCTGAATCAGCGAACGGCGGTTGCGCAAGAAGCCTTCCTTATCGGCATCGAGAATTGCCACCAGTGAGACCTCGGGGAGATCCAAGCCCTCGCGAAGCAGGTTGATGCCAACGAGAACATCGATCTTGCCCTCGCGCAGCGTTCGCAGGATCTCGACACGGTCCATTGTCGCCGTATCAGAATGCATGTAATTGACCTTAATGCCCGCATCAAGCAGATGGTCGGTCAGGTCCTCGGCCATGCGCTTGGTCAACGTGGTCACCAGCACGCGCTCCTTGCGGGCAACGCGCTCGCGAATCTCGTCCTCAAGATCGTCAATCTGACCGCGAACCGGACGCACGTCAATCTTGGGGTCGAGCAGGCCGGTCGGACGAATAATCTGCTCAACGTCGTTCTGGCTCACCCGCAGCTCATAGTCGCCCGGTGTTGCCGAAACGTAGATGAACTGGGGAATCCTCGCCTCAAACTCATCGAAACGAAGCGGGCGGTTATCGAGCGCCGAGGGCAGGCGAAAACCGTGTTCCACCAGCGTCACCTTACGCGAGCGGTCACCTTCGTGCATGCCGCGAATCTGCGGCACCGTCACATGGCTCTCATCGATGATGCAGAGCATATCCTTGGGAAAGTAATCGATTAGGGTAAACGGCGGCTCACCCGGTTTGCGACCGTCCAGATGACGCGAGTAGTTCTCGATGCCGTTGCAAAAGCCCATCGTCTCGAGCATCTCAAGATCATAATCGGTGCGCTGCTGCAGACGCTGCGCCTCGAGCAACTTGTCGGTCGCCTTGAGCTCCGCCACGCGCTTCTCGCACTCTTCGCTGATCGATTTCAGAGCCGCCTTGACCTTCGGCTTCTCGGTCACGTAGTGCGATGCCGGCCATACGGGGATGGCCTCGTACTCACGAAGCATCTCACCGGTGACCTCATCGATCTCGGCAATCAGCTCGACCTCGTCGCCAAAGAACTCAAACCGCAACGGATGCTCAGCATAAGGCGGATACACGTCGACAACATCGCCGCGCACGCGGAACGTGCCGCGTGCCAGGTCATAGTCATTGCGATCATATTGAATGTCGATAAGTGCATGGATAAAGTCATCGCGCTCGAGCGGCACCTTCTTGTCGACGTTTGGAGCCAGACCCGCATAGTCCTCAGGAGAGCCAATGCCATAGATACACGAGACCGATGCGACAACGATCACATCGCGTCGAGAGAGCAGTGACGCGGTCGCCTGATGGCGCAGCATCTCGACCTCTTCGTTAATCGAGGAGTCTTTCTCGATATATGTATCGCTTTGCGGCACATACGCCTCGGGCTGATAGTAGTCGTAGTACGAGACGAAGTAGACCACAGCGTTGTTGGGAAAGAACTCTTTGAGCTCGCTCGCAAGCTGAGCGGCGAGCGTTTTATTCGGAGCCATGACCAGCGTCGGCTTTCCCAGGGCCTCAATAGTCTTTGCCATCGTGAAGGTCTTGCCCGAACCAGTCACGCCCAGCAAAACCTGATAGCGGTCTCCGTCCCTCACGCCCTGCACAAGCGACTCAATGGCCTTAGGCTGGGAACCGGCAGGCTCATAGGGAGACACGACCTTAAACGGCACGTCAGAGCCTTCAACGCCAAAGCGCTTAAGTTCACCACCAACGCGTTCTACTTCAAATTCCGCCATGGATACTCCTAACTCATACATCTGCAGTATACGCAGGCGGCAGGCATAGTCCTATACGAACCGATCGGGATAGATGGTCTTGTAGCGAGCCCAGGCATTATTGACACGAATCAGATACGCCTGCGTCTCGGGAAAGGTGATTGCATTATGAAGCGACGTACCCTGCTGCGCCCATCCGTCGACATTGCCCATGCCGGCGTTATAGGCGGCGATGGCGCTATCCGTCGACCCGTTAAAATACGCTAGAAGATACGAGAGATACGCACAGCCAAACTCGATATTCGTAGCCGGATCGTTAAGATTGTCGGCCGAATACTCGTCACCGTCAACAAGGCCCTTGGCGATCATATCCTGGGCAGTCTCGGGCATCAGCTGCATCAATCCCTGAGCACCTTGATTCGACTCGGCCTCGGGATCCCAATTCGATTCCGACTTAATGACAGCGCACACCAGATACGGATCCAGATTATGCGAAATACTGGATTGCTTTACATACGCCTCGTAGTCAATCGGATACAACGGCTTAAAGAAAGCGGCAGGAGCACACGAGTAAACGAATGAGATAAGGCCGAAGACAAAAACGGCAGCCAGCGGCATAAGGCGATACCACGCAAAGAAACGTGTCTTAGGCATCGGCATCCTCCTTATCCGCAGTGTCTATAAACCCATGGCATGCAAGCCATGAGTCAAGCTGCTCAAAGAGCGAATTATCACCTGAGGCATTATCAATCACCGTTGTAGCGAGATTGCACAGCGCAGACTCATCGGGCTGACAAGCAGAACGGGCATCGAAATCAGATGGCTCCATGCCACGTTGAATAGCGCGCTCGCGACGAACTGACAAAGGGGCGCTGATGACCAGAATTTCATCAGCCAAGCCAAATGCATCCTCAAAACCAGTCGGAGCAGAAACCTCGACCACCGCAAAGGGATAACGGGGAGACGAAACCGTACAACAAACCGGATCGAGAATCCTAAGCGAAAGCTGTTCAATCAGAACGGGATGCACGATGCCATTGAGCCGTGCGACCGAATCAGGAGAAGCGAAAGCTCGAGAAGCGAGGATGCTGCGGCGAATGCCGCCTTCCTCATCCAAAATGTCCCAACCGAATTCATCCGCGAGAGTATTGACGATATCAGAGCCCGGCACATACAGAGATTTTGCAAGCTCATCCAGATCGATAAGCATAGCGCCACGAGATTCGAAATAGCGGCAGGCAGTCGACTTACCCGAAGCAATATTGCCCAAGACAAATACGGTAAACATCAAGCCCTCCCTAACGCCAATGCGAGTAATTATCGCTCAAATACACTAGAAGGACTCAAAATACAGCCAAACAGTAAGAGCGCATACGGGGAAGCTAAATCCCGAAGTACAACGTGTATATACGCAAAAAGGGGGAGGCCGCGAG
>URGG01000100.1 GCA_900547345.1 uncultured Collinsella sp.
GGCAGCCAGGTCGAGGCTACCGACGAGTGGCTCACCCATGGCTATCCCTGGGAGGTCCGCCGTCAGGACAAGGCCGTGACCATCAAGTTTGGTGGCCGCGTCGAGGGCTTTGAGGAGAACGGCCGCACGTTCTACCGCACGGTGGACACGCAGGACATCCTTGCCGTTCCCTATGACATCCCCGTTGTGGGCTATGCTGGCGAGACCGTCAACAAGCTGCGCGTCTGGGCCGCTGAGCCGGTCGAGGAGCACTTCGATCTGGAGGCTTTCAACCGCGGCGACTACGCCCTGGCAGATGCCGAGCGCGCCGAGGCCGAGGCCATCAGCGCCATCCTCTACCCCAACGACGCCGGCGAGCACGGCCGTCTGCTGCGCCTGAAGCAGGAGTACCTGTTTGTCTCGGCCGGCATCTACAGCCTGCTCGACACCTTTGAGAAGGAGCACGGCGCAAACTGGGAGCTGCTGCCGCAGTTTGTGGCCATCCATACCAACGATACCCACCCTGCCATGTGCGGCCCCGAGCTCATGCGCATCCTCATCGACGAGAAGAAGCTCGAGTGGGATGACGCCTGGAACATCGTGACGCAGGTTGTGAGCTACACCAACCACACTATCCTGCCCGAGGCTCTGGAGAAGTGGCCCATCGGCACGTTCTCCAAGCTCCTCCCCCGCGTGTACCAGATCATCGACGAGATCAGCCGTCGTTGGCATGAGTCGTTCGACACCACGCAGGAGGGTTGGCAGGAGCGCCTGCGCCAGACCGCCATTCTGTGGGACGGCGAGATTCGCATGGCCAACTTGTCCGTGATCTGCAGCCACAGCGTCAACGGCGTGGCCAAGATCCACTCTGACATCATCAAGAACATCGTGCTCAAGGACTTCTACGCCCTGACGCCCGAGAAGTTCAACAACAAGACCAACGGCATCTCGCACCGTCGCTTCTTTGCCGAGGCCAACCCCACCTACGCCAAACTCGTGACCGAGGCCATTGGCGATGGCTGGCTGAAGGACGCCTTTGAGCTGGAAAAGCTCAAAGAGTTCCAAAACGACACCGAGTTCCTAAAGGCCGTGGGTGCCTCCAAGCGCGCCAACAAGGAGCGTCTGGCCGCCTACGTTAAGGCCGAGACCGGTTTGGTCATCGACCCCAACACCGTCTTCGACGTTCAGGTTAAGCGCTTCCATGCCTACAAGCGCCAGCTCATGAACATCATGAAGGTGATGGACATCTACAACCGTCGCATCGCCGATCCCAACTTCCACGTGACGCCGACGACCTTCATCTTTAGCGGCAAGGCGGCCTCGAGCTACACCTTTGCCAAGGAGACCATCCGCCTCATTAACTCCGTGGCCGATGTCATCAACAACGACGCCCGTGTGAACGAGGTCATGAAGGTCTGCTTTATCCCCAACTTCCGTGTGAGCAACGCCCAGCTCATCTACCCCGCCGCCGAGATCTCGGAGCAGATTTCCACGGCCGGCAAGGAGGCCTCGGGCACGTCCAACATGAAGCTCATGATGAACGGCGCCATTACGCTGGGTACCCTCGACGGCGCCAACATCGAGATCGCCGACCTGGCCGGACGCGAGAACGAGGCCATCTTTGGCCTGACCGCTCCCGAGGTCGAGCAGCTCTGGGCATCCAACAGCTACTTTGCATGGGATACCCTCAACGGCGACCGCGAGCGCCTGGGCCGCGTGATGGACGAGCTCAAGGACAACACCTTTGCGGGTCTTTCGGGCAACTTCGAGAGCATCTACAACGAGCTCATGAACAACAATGACCCCGACCTGGTCATGGCCGATTTCCGCAGCTACGTGGATGCGTGGGAGAAGCTCACCGGCAGCTATGGCGACCAGGAGACCTGGAACCGCAAGGCCTTGCTCAACACCGCCTCCTCGGGCTGGTTCTCGAGCGACCGCACCATTCGCGAGTACCGCGACGAGATCTGGCACGCGTAAAGCGCGCGAGCTCCCCTATGCCAGCACGGCATTACTCGACGGGCGTGACGTTGCGCCGCGCCCGTCGCTAATGGGTTTAGGAACATCGATGACAGAAGGAGAAATCGATGAGTAAGAAAGAATGCATCGCGATGCTCCTCGCAGGAGGACAGGGCAGCCGATTGGGGGCACTCACCCAAAAGATCGCCAAGCCGGCGGTTAGCTTTGGTGGCAAGTTCCGCATTATCGACTTCTCGCTCTCCAACTGCTCCAACTCGGGCATCGACACGGTGGGCGTCCTGACGCAGTATCGCCCCTATCTGCTGCATGCCTACGTGGGCTCCGGCGAGGCGTGGGATCTGGACAGCCGTGACGGCGGCGTGTCGATCCTGCCGCCGTATGAGACGCAGACCGGCGGCGCCTGGTATGCGGGCACGGCAGACGCCATTACGCAGAACCTGGACTACATCAAGGCCAACGACCCCAAGTACGTCCTTATTCTTTCGGGCGATCACCTGTATCGCATGGACTACCGCAAGATGCTCAAGACGCACATTGAGAACAACGCCGACCTCACGGTGAGCGTTATGCCCGTGCCTTGGGAGGAGGCCAGCCGCTTTGGCATCCTGACCACCGACCCCGAGGACGGCCGTATCACCAAGTTCACCGAGAAGCCCGATAAGCCCGATTCGAACCTCGCGTCCATGGGCATCTACATCTTCTCGGCCGACGTGCTGATCGAGGCACTCGAGGAGGACGCTCTGGACCAGCGCTCGAGCCACGACTTTGGCAAGGACATCATCCCCAAGCTGCTCGGCGAGGGCAAGCGCCTGTACAGCTACGAGTTCCACGGCTTTTGGAAGGACGTCGGCACCATCGCCAGCTTCCACGAGACCTCGATGGACCTGCTGGGCAACAACCCCGAGTTCGATCTGTTTGACAAGCACTTCCCCATCATGTCCAACATCACCACGCGTCCGCCGCACTACATTGGTCCGGATGGTCGCTTGGACGACTGCCTGGTCTCCAACGGCTGCAAGATCTACGGCACCGCTCGCCACTCGATCCTTTCGACCGATGTCATCATCGAGGAGCGCGCCGTGGTCGAGGACTCCGTGCTGCTGCCGGGTGCGCACGTTAAGAGCGGCGCGCACATCTGCCGCGCTATTTTGGGCGAGAACTCCACGGTCGAAGAGGGCGTGAAGCTCGGCTCTGTCGATACCACCAAGGATACGGCCGTCGTTGGAAATGACGTCGTTATCGGGAAGGGGGAATGATCCGATGATCAATCGCAAGGCCATCGGTTATATCACCGCTAACTACTCTTCGACCTACGGCAGCGTGCTGCTCAAGGACCGCCCCATCGCGTCCGTCCCGTTTTTGGGTCGCTACCGCCTGATCGACTTCCCGCTGTCCAACATGATGAATGCCGGCATCAAGACCGTCGGTGTCGTCATGCCGGGCAACTATCGCTCGCTGATCGACCACGTGGGCTCGGGCAAGGACTGGGGCCTGGACCGCAAGAAGGGCGGCCTGTTTATGGTGCCCGGCAACGCGTATGGCACCACCAAGGGCGGCATGCGCTTCTTGCTGCGCGACATCATCTCCAACAAGACGCTGTTCCAGCGCTCGGACAAGCCCTATGTTGTGATGATGGGCACCAACATCATCTTCAATATGGACCTCAACACCATCATCGACGCGCACGAGAACTCCGGTGCCCAGATGACCGTGGTGTACTGCAAGGCCACGCACAACGTCGATGACGAGACCAAACTCGAAATTAACGAGAACGGCCGCCTGACGGGCGTGAGCGCCGGCGTCGTGTACGGCGATAACGCCTCTATGGACTGCTGCATCGTCAACCGCGAGACGCTGCTCGAGATCATCGACCATTACCAAGCCGCCGACTATCTGGACCTGCTCGAGGCACTCCAGGGCGACTTTGGCAACATCGACGTGTGCAGCTACGAGTACAAGGGCGAGGTCGTGGGCGTGTTTAGCGAGAAGTCGCTGTATCGCCGCAGCATGGACCTGCTCGACCAGACCGTGGCCGACCAGCTCTTTGACCCCGAGCGCCCGATCCTGACCAAGGCTCACGACGTGCCGCCTTCGCGCTACGCGACCGGCAGCCACGCCTGCAACTCGATCATCTCGGCCGGCTGCATCATCAAGGGCACCGTGCGCAACTCGATCCTGTCGCGAGGCGTTGTGGTCGAGGAAGGCGCCTCGGTGACCAACTCGATCATCAACCAGAGCTGCATCATCAAGAGCGGCGCCCGCGTTGAGAACGCCATCCTGGACAAGAACAACGTGGTTCCCACCAACACCGAGCTTCGCGGCACGCCCGAGAACATCCTGGTGCTGGGCAAGGCTCCGTTAACTTCCGACACCACCATCGTACGTTAACGTTGGCACCGCAACATCGCTCGTAACATGTAGAATAGCCGCCCGGTTAGCGCCAGGCGGCTATTCTCGAATAACAACATGGGAGACAATATGGCTGATTCCAGCAAAAAGATGCAGATCGTGTTTGCCTCGGCCGAGTGCGCGCCGTTTGTGAAGACCGGTGGCCTGGGCGACGTGGCGGGCTCCCTGCCTGCGGCGCTCGTGCGCGCCGGCGCCGAAGTCATCGTGATGGTGCCCAAGTACGCCACCATCAAGGACGAGTACAAGGCACAGATGGAGCATTTCTCCGACTTTTACGTGAGCCTGGGCTGGCGCAATGAGTACTGCGGACTCGAGAAGCTCGAGCACGACGGCGTCACCTATATGTTCATCGACAACGAGCGCTACTTTGCGCGCGACTATCCGTACGGCTTCTTTGACGACGGTGAGCGCTTCGCGTTCTTCTCCAAGGCCATCACCGAGAGCCTGCAGCACCTGCCGGCCGGCTTTGAGTGCGACATCCTGCACTGCAACGACTGGCAGACCGCACTGGCGCCCGTGTTTTTGCGCGAGTTCTACCAGGGCCTGCCGCTGTACGACCGCGTCAAGACCGTGTTCTCGATCCACAACGTGGCGTTCCAGGGCCAGTTTAGCGACACCGTGATGGAGGACATCCTTGGTGTGGCGCATATTCCCGCGGCCGCCTCGCAGCTGCGTTGCGACGCCTGCAGCATCAACTACATGCTGGGCGCCCTGCGCTATGCCGACGCCATCACTACGGTGAGCCCCACCTATGCCAACGAGATCCAGACGCCCGAGTTTGGCGAGGGCCTGGACGGCGTGCTGCGCGAGCGTTCGTACGCGCTGCAGGGCATTTTGAATGGCATCGACGTCGCGGGCTTTGACCCGGCGACCGACAAGCGCATTGCCGCCAACTACACCGTGGAGGACCGCTCCGGCAAGGCTGTGTGCAAGGCCAAGCTGCAGGAAGAGCTGGGGCTCGAGGTTCGCGACGACCGCCCGCTCATGGTGATGGTCACGCGCCTGACGCGCCAGAAGGGCATGGATCTGGTCATGTACGCGCTCGACCGCATCCTGTCCGGCGGCGTGCAGGTGGCGGTGCTGGGCACCGGCGACCGCGACTACGAGGACGGCCTGCGCTACTTCCAGGACAAGTACCCCGGCACCATGGCCGCACGCATCGAGTTCGATCCGGCGCTGTCACAGCGCATGTATGCTGCCGCCGACATGTTCCTAATGCCTTCGAAGTTTGAGCCCTGCGGCCTGTCGCAGATCATCGCCATGCGCTACGGCACGCTACCCATCGTGCGCGAGACCGGTGGCCTGAAGGACACCGTGATCCCGTACAACGAGTTTACCGGCGAGGGCACGGGCTTCTCGTTTAGCAACTTTAACGGCGACGAGATGGGCGACGCGGTGTTCCGCGCGGCGCGCCTGTTCTGGGATAACCGTGACGCCTGGAACCAGCTGGTCACGCAGGCCATGAGCCAGGACTTTAGCTGGACGCTCTCGGCCGACAAGTATCTGGACCTGTACTTCTTTATGCATCCGGAAATTGAGCGCCCGGCGTCGGCTGTCGACGAGCCTGAAGCTGTTGCTGAGCCGGTGGCCGCTGAGGAGCCCAAGACCGAGGAGAAGCCGGTTGAGGCAGAGCCCGCAAAGGCCGAGCCTGAGGCAAAGGCCGAGGTCAAGCCCGCTGCAAAGCCCGCAGCTAAGAAGACCGCGACTCGTAAGACGACGGCCAAGAAGGTCACAGCGACCAAGGCGGCGGCAACAAAGACCACCGCTGCCCAGACAACGACCACGCGCAAGCGCACGACCGCCGCTGCCAAGAAGGCCGCCGAAGCCGAGGCTGCTCCCGAGGTAAAGGCCGATGTCGCCGAGGCCAAGCCGGCCGCCAGTGCTCCGGCAAAGACCGCTGCCAAGAAGACAACGGCAACGAAGTCGACGACTACGACCAAGGCCGCTGCGGCCAAGGCTACCCCGAAGAGTGCCGCAAAGCCCGCCGTCAAGGTCGTGGAGGCGGGCGCCGAGCCCAA
>URGG01000101.1 GCA_900547345.1 uncultured Collinsella sp.
TTGCCCTTTTGCGCCTCGAGCTCGCTGTGCCGTGCCGTTAGTGACAGCCGCAGCCCTCGTGACCCTCGTGCTCGTGATGGCCGTGGCAGCTGCAGGACTCACTATGTTCGTGGGCATGGGCGTGGTCGTGGCCGTGGCAGCCGCACGTGGCCTCGCCGTTCTGTGCGAGCGTGCCGGCGATAAGGGCCTCGACGCAAGCGTCGCAGCTGCCCTGGGCGCCTGCGTATACCGTGATGCCGGCTTGGGCAAGCGCGTTGATAGCGCCGCCGCCGATGCCGCCGCAGATGAGCGTGTCCACGCCGCCGTTGGCGAGCAGGCCCGCTAGGGCGCCGTGGCCGGTGCCGCCGGTGCCCACGACCTGCTCGCTGAGTACCTTGCCGTCCTGAACGTCGTAGATCTTGAACTGCTCGCTGCGGCCAAAGTGCATAAAGATGTTGCCGTTGTCGTACGTGGTTGCCACCCTCATGGTGTCGACCTCCTTTGCTGGCCATACGGCCGTCGTTGTGGTGATGGGGGAGTACGCGATATTGCCGCCTTCGATGACGATTGCCCGTCCATTGACCAGCGCGTTTGCCACCTTGCGATGCGCTCGACTGCAAATTGCCGCCACCGTGGCGCGCGCGATGCCCATCTGCTGTGCGACTGCCTCTTGGTTAAGGCCTTCCAGGTCGCACAGGCGCAGCACCTCGAGTTCGTCGATCGTCATGTCGATGGCGTCTCCGCTGGCTAGGCCGTCAGGGGTAAAGCCGCGGTATTCGGGGATGATCCCGACGCGGCGCAGTTTCTCGCGTCTTCCTGCCATGCGCACTCCTTATCTGACATATGTCAACAATAGAATAGCGAACGCGCAGATTTGCGCAATGAATTTCTGGCATATGTCAGAAATTGAGGGCTTATGTTTGGGCTGTGGGGCTGCGTGCGCCTGGGCTACAATGAATCTCGCTTGTAGGCGACTGACAGGAGGGTCAATGAGCAAAGCTGATCAACAGTTTGTAACCATGTGCCGCGATATCTTGGACCATGGCACCACGACCGAGGGCCAAAAGGTCCGCCCGGTGTGGGAGGACGGCACCCCTGCCTATACCATTAAAAACTTTGGTGTCACGGCGCGCTACGACCTGCGCGAGGAGTTCCCGGCGCTCACGTTGCGCCGTACGGCGCTCAAGTCTGCCATGGACGAGATCCTGTGGATCTATCAAAAGAAGTCCAATAACGTGCATGACCTCAACAGCCATATCTGGGATGAGTGGGCCGACGAGACCGGCTCCATCGGCAAAGCCTACGGGTACCAGATTGGCCAGAAGAGCCATTATGCCGAGGGCGACTTTGACCAGATGGACCGTGTGCTGTACGACCTCAAACACACGCCGTACAGCCGCCGCATTATGACGAACACCTATGTGTTTAGCGACCTGTCCGAGATGCACCTGTATCCGTGCGCCTACGGCGTGACGTATAACGTGACGCAGCGCCCGCAGGACGACAAACCGACGCTCAACATGATTCTCAACCAGCGCAGCCAGGATATTTTGGCCGCGAACAACTGGAATGTGTGCCAGTACGCCATTTTGCTGATGATGGTTGCGCAGTCGGTCGATATGATTCCCGGCGAGCTGCTGCACGTGATCGCCGATGCCCACATTTACGACCGTCATGTCGATATCGTCCGCGAGCTTATCGAGCGTCCGCAGTTTGCCGCGCCCAAGGTAACGCTCAACCCCGATGTGCATGACTTCTACGCGTTTACGACCGATGATCTGATCGTCGAGGGCTATGAGCACGGCCCGCAGGTCAAGAACATTCCCATTGCGGTGTAGGTGGCGCTCATGACGTGTAAGCTTTCTGCTATCGTCGCCGTGTGCGATGACTGGGGTATTGGGTGCGAGGGCGACATGGTGGTGTCCAACCGTGCCGACATGCGTCATTTTGTGGCGCGCACCAAAGGTTGCCCGGTCATTATGGGACGCAAGACGCTGTTGAGTTTTCCCGGCGGACGACCGCTCAAGAATCGCCGCAACATTGTGCTCACGCGCGACGAGGGCTTTGCCCCCGAGGGCGTTGACGTGGTGCATAGCGTTGACGAGGCCTTGGCCGCCGTGGCCGATGAGCCCGTTGCGTGGGTGATTGGCGGCGGCGAGGTGTATCGGCAGTTTTTGCCGTATTGCGCCGAGGCCGAGGTTACGCATAACCATTGCGTGCATGACGTGGATACGTACTTTCCCGATTTGGATGCCGATCCCGCGTGGGAGATTGCGAGGCGTGGCGGTGTTGCCACGATTGCCGCGGGCGAGGGTGACGAGGGTCTCGATTATGAGTTCGTGACGTATCGTCGCGTTGAGGCGTAAATCGTCTGGCGTGAACGGTATCATCGGGTTGTTTGAATGCATGGGGCGGCGCTTAGCGTCGCCTCGTTTGGTATAGATGTGCTGTAAAGAAGGGTGCGGGCTGGCTGCTATGACTGATGCCGTTGAGGTGCTGCGAATCGATTCGCTCGAGGACGAGCGGCTCGATGCCTACGTGCGACTGACCGAGCGCGAGCTGCGCTGCGTGCTGGAGCCGCAAAAGGGCATCTTTATCGCCGAGAGTGCCAAGGTCATCGAGCGTGCGGTTCGCGCCGGATACGAGCCGGTGAGCTTTCTTTTGGGCGAGCGCTGGCTCGACCAGATGATGCCGCTGTTTGAGCGCCTGGCGGTACGCGAAAGTGCGGGCCCAGTTCCCGTGTTCGTGGCCTCGATGGAGCTTATGGAGCAGCTGACGGGCTTTAACGTGACGCGCGGTGCGCTCGCGGCGTTTCGTCGCCCGCGTCAGATTCCGGTCGATGAGTTCTTGGGCGGCGTCGTCGAGGCGGCGGGGGAGCGTCCGGTGCGCGTGTGCGTGCTCGAGGGCATTGTCGACCACACCAACGTCGGCGCGATTTTCCGCTCGGCGGCTGCGCTGAACGTCGATGGCATTTTGGTGAGCCCCACGTGCTGTGACCCGCTGTACCGTCGCTCTGCCCGCGTGAGCATGGGCACGGTGTTCCAGGTGCCCTGGACACGCATTGGCAGCGAGGCGCGCGTATGGCCGCATGATGGGCTGGCGGCGTTACACGATGCCGGCTTTTCGTGTGCCGCTATGGCGTTGACGGATGATTCGGTGTCGTTGGACGATCCCGTGCTGCAGGAGATTGACCGCCTGGCAATCTTTATGGGCACCGAGGGTGCTGGCTTGGGCGCCAAGACCATTGCAGGCTGTGATCGTGCCGTGCGTATTCCGATGGCGCATGGGGTCGATTCGCTCAACGTGGCCGCGGCAAGTGCTGTCGCCTTTTGGCAGCTGTGCCCGCATGTGAGCAACGAGTACCACTACCAGCCGGGGCTGTATCACTAGCGGGGTGCTCTCGAGCTTTGCCGCCAAGGGCGTTTCTGCTGCCTTCGGTTGGTGTTAAGCTGATAATGGCTTTGCTGTTCAATTGATGTTTTGTTGTATGACGTACGCTAGTGGGGAGGGCGTGTGGCTAAGAAATCTACGGCTATCGATGTAACGCAGGGTGTCATTTGGCAGCAGCTGCTGTCGCTGTGCGTTCCCATTTTCTTTAGTTCGTTCTTTCAGCAGGCATACACGCTTATCGGTACCTATATCGTCGGTCAGTTTGGCGGCAAGCTCGCGCTGGGTGGCATTCAGGCCACGATGGTGCTTACAGAGCTCTGCATCGGCTTTTGTGTCGGCGTCGGTGCCGGCTGCGCGGTCATTACGGGCCAGTTTTTTGGCCAGCACGATGACGAGCGCCTGAGCCGATCGGTCCATACGGCCATGACGCTCGCGCTGGTGGGCGGTATCGTTTTCTCGATTCTTGGCATAGTGTTCGTTGAGCCCATGCTGGTGCTTATGAACACGCCGCATGAACTATTGGCCGAGGGCGTGGCCTATGCCCGTTGCTATTTTGCCGCCATGGTTGCGGCGCTGCTGCTCAATATGGGAACGGCATTGCTGCGCGCCGTGGGCGACACGCGCGGGCCTGCTGTGATCATCGCTTCCGGCTGCCTTGTTAATGCGGTGCTGGATGTCATCTTCGTTGCCGTGCTGCATATGGAGGCTCTGGGCTGCGGCATCGCGGTGGCGCTGACTATTTGCTCCAACGCCACGATGATTATGATTCGTATGATGCGCGCACCGGGTGCGTGGCGGCTTTCACTGTCCAAACTCGGCATTGATCCTGGCATTTGTAAGAGCATGATCTCATGTGGTCTGCCGCTTGGCTTTCAGTCTGCTGCGTATTCGATTTCCAACGTTTTGATTCAGGTGTCGGTCAACTCGTTTGGCGCCGATGTCACCACGGCTTGGGGTCTTTCGGGCCGCCTGGATGGCATTGTCTGGATGGTTACCGAGGCGCTTGGCGTGTCGATCACCACGTTCTCGGCACAGAACTTTGGCGCGCGCAACTACGAGCGCATGCGCAAGGGCTACCATACGTCGCTCGTACTGTCGTTTATGCTCATTGGTGGCCTGTCTGCCGTGCTGCTGGTATTCTCGGGTCCGCTGTCTCGTCTGTTTGTCGACGATGCTTCGATCTCGGCGTACACCACGACCATCCTCCATTTCATTGCGCCGTTCTATGCGATTTTCTCGATTATCGAGAACGCCTCGGGTTCCATCCGCGGCGCCGGTGTGAGCTTGCAGCCCATGCTGCTCACGATTTTTGGCACCGTCGTGCTCAGGGTGATCTGGGTGTTTGCGATTATGCCGTTCGATCCGTCGCTTGAGCACCTGCTGCTGGTCTACCCCGTAACCTGGCTCATCACGGCCACGATGTTTACCATCTACCACCACAGCGGCAACTGGCTCGGCCGCGCCACCGCCAAATGATCCCTTGGGGACGGAGGAAAACGGATCATTGCTCTCCGTCGTGATGTCTATGATCCGTTTTCCTCCGTCCCCTTCGGATCAATTAGTATTCAATGCCTTGGCGGGCTAGGAGGCCTTCGTCGAAGTAATGTTTGATGGGACGCATTTCGGTGACCAGGTCGGCAAGATCGGCCAGTGGCAGCAGGCCTCGGCCGGTGAGCACGAGCTCCGTGGTGGCGGGCTTTATCGCGATCAACGCTTCGACATCCTCGCGCGTCACGAAGCCGCGGCGCATGGCCTCGCCGAGTTCGTCCAAAATCAGAACGTCGACCTGTGATATCTGCTCGCGCGCCAGCTCCATGATCTGTGCGGCGCAAGCCTCGGGCGTGTCACGGTCGGCCTGTACAATGCGCAGTCCCAGGCGCGGTGCGGCATCGTGTTCGGCGCAGTGTAGCTTCTTGGCAAACTGCAGCATGAGCACGTTAAGTCCATAGCCCGTGGCGCGCAGCGCGAGCCCCAGCGCAGCCGTCGTCTTGCCCTTGCCGTCACCCGTATAGATTTGAACCTTGCCGACTTCCAGTGATGCCATCTCTGTCCTTTCGTGCCCGGCGTCGGTTTATCGCCGTCCGGGTTGGGTATTCTAGATAGCATTATCAACCCCAGTAGATGGAGTTCAAGCAGATGGAGATGGATGACAACAAACGTAGACGGAATATGATCCTCTACGTGCTCATCGCCTTCGTCGTCTACCTCGTGCTCTCGACCGTTCTGTTCCCCAACATCGGTCACACGCAGCAGATTACGAAGACCGATTACTCGACGTTTGTCAAAGCGCTCGATAAGAAGAGCGTCGACAAGGTCGAGTACAACACGGACGATTACACCATTTATTACACCAAGAAGGGCGAGGACGAGAACATCGCCTACAAGACGACCGGCGTGCCGAATGATGCTGGCTTTACCGATCGCGTGCTTGAATCCGGTGCGTCCCTGGAATCGGTCGTTCCCGATAAAAACCCGGGTCTGATGACCTACTACCTGCTCACACTCATCCTTCCCATGGCGATTTTCTTCCTCATCGGTTGGTGGCTCAATCGTCGCATGAAGAAGGCCATGGGCGATGACGGTCCTTCGATGAACTTTGGCGGCGGTTTTGGCGGCGGCGGACTGGGCAAGTCCGGTGCTCGCGTTATCGCCTCCAAAGATGTGGGCGTGACCTTTAAGGACGTCGCTGGCCAGGAAGAGGCCAAGGAATCCCTCAAGGAGGTCGTCGACTTTCTGGAGAAGCCGCAACGCTACGAGGAGATCGGCGCCAAGCTGCCACGCGGTGCCCTTCTTGTCGGCCCTCCGGGTACCGGTAAAACCCTGCTCGCCAAGGCTGTGGCCGGCGAGGCGGGCGTGCCGTTCTTTAGCATTTCGGGGTCTGAGTTCGTCGAGATGTTC
>URGG01000102.1 GCA_900547345.1 uncultured Collinsella sp.
TTCGGCCGGCTTGCCGATGACGCCGGGGACCACGGAGGAGATGAACTCGTGCGAGGTGCCGTGGGCGCCGTAACGGCGGATGTGATACTGGTCGGCAATCTCCTTGTTCAGTGCGTAGGTGCTGGCCGCCTTCGGCAGCTGGAAGAAGAAGGAGGAATCGAACACGAAGATCTGCGGAACGTCGGGCAGCAGCGCGCGCATGACTTCGGCGCCCTTGGCCTCCGGGCCGTTGTGCAGCGGGGCGAGCACGGCCAGGTCCTTGACGGCGTTGATGGTCTTGTCGGTCACGAGGGCCGGCTTCGGGAAGAGGGATCCGCCCTGAACCACACGGTGGCCGACGGCGACGATGCCTGCTTCGGACAGATCCGGGCCGTACTCCTTGAAGAAGCCGAGCACGCGCCTGAGGCCCTGCTCGTGGTCGTGGATCGGCTCTTCGAGCTCGTGCTTCTCGCCGTTGTACTCGTGCTTGTAGTGACCGTCGACCGGTTCGCCGATCTTCTCGACGAGACCGGAGGCCAGACCTTCGCCGGACTCAAGATCGACCAGCTGATACTTGATAGAGCTGGAACCGGAATTGATGACAAGGACGGTTTTCGCCATTGTGGGCATCCTCCATGATTGATACGTACCGCGAAACACGGCTTTCCACCTGATAGATTACTCGCTGCTTGCTACAAATCAGCGCCGCAGGTTTCGCCGAGAGCCACCAAAGAGAAAAGCCCCGCTGACGGGCTGAGCCGTGAAGTAAACAGCGGGGCTGGTTATAGGTGAAGAGCGAACGACAGATTGCACGTGCCCCCGCTGGCGGGGGCTGTCGCGAAGCGACTGGGGGTGGTCGTAAAGAGCGGCTGTACCGCGTGGAGACCGCTAAAACACCCGCGTCACTGGGCCTCGATGGCGGTCAATGCGATGGTGTTGATGATGTCCTGCACCGTCGCACCGCGTGAGAGGTCGTTGACGGGCTTGTTGAGGCCCTGCAGCACGGGGCCGATGGCGAGCGCCCCGGAGGAACGCTGCACGGCCTTGTAGCCGATGTTGCCGGAGCACAGGTCGGGGAACACGAACACGTTGACGTGTCCGGCCACGTCGTTGCCCTTGGCCTTGGTGGCTGCCACGTCGGGCGACCATGCGGCGTCGAACTGGATGGAGCCGACGACGGGCAGGTCCGGAGCCTTCTCCTTGACGATTCGCGTGGCCTCTTCGACGATGTCCACGTCCGGCCCCTTGCCGGAGCCGAGGGTGGAGTAGGAGAGCATGCCGACCTTGGGCTCGATGCCGAACGCCTTGGCGGTCACGGCGGACTGCAGCGCGATCTCCGCGAGCTGTTCGGCGTCCGGGTTGAGGTTGATGGCGCAGTCGGAGAACACGGTCACGTGGTCCTTGAAGCACATCAGGAAGGCGCCGGAGACGAGCCTCTGCCCGGGCTTGGTCTTGATGACCTGCAGCGCCGGACGCACGGTGTTTGCGGTGGAGTTGACCGCGCCGGACACCAGACCGTCGGCGTAACCGAGCACGACGAGCATCGTGCCGAAATAGCTCGCGTCGGTCAGCTGCTTGCGGGCCTGCTCTTCGGTCATGCCCTTCTTGGCACGCAACTCGCACAGCTTGGCGACCATGGGCTTGAGGATGTTCTCGTCGTCCATGGCCTGGAAGCGTGCCTTGCCCAGATGGGTCAGACCGAGTTCCGCGCCCCGGGCGAGGATCGCGCCCTTGTCGCCCACGATGATGAGGTTCGCGATCTCGCGCTCCAGCAGGTAGTCGGCCGCCTTGATGATGCGGTCCTCTTCGCCTTCGGGCAGCACGACCGTTTTCTTGTTCGCTTTGGCGCGGCCGAGCAGGCTGTACTGGAAGGCGTACGAGGTGATCGGGAAGTCGATCTCGACGTTGATGGCCCGCAGGACCTCTTCGGTTGGCACGTTCGCCTGGAAGGCGGCGAGCGCCGCATCGGCCTGCGACGCCTCGGTGAACGGGATCTGGGGGATCGTCCACACCGGCAGCCCGAAGTCCGCGAGCGTGTCCTTGACCGAGACGGAGTGGCGCGGCTCGCAGCCCGTCACGAAGATGCCCAGCACCTTGTTGCCGGCGGCCTCCATGCCTTCGATGGAGAGACGGACGGTGTCCTTGAGCTCGTCAGGCCAACGGTCGATGGTGCACACGGCGAGGAAGACGCCGGCCTGCAGGTCGGCGGCGATGTTCGCGTTGAACTCGTAGGCGGTTGGGTCGTTGACGTGCGACTTGTCGGTGCCGACGATGAGCGCCGCGTCCGCGCGGGACACGTTCATCGCGTCGTTGAACGCCGCGACGATGTCGCCGCGGGAGCCTTCCTTGTCCTTGCGCACCTGGTGAATGTCCAGTCCGGTGGACAGCGCGACGCCGAGGCCGGCGTTGGAGGCGTTCAGCAGGATGGGGGTGAAGTGGTCGTGATTGGAGACCGCGGGGCGGAACACGGCGGTCTTGAATTTGGTGGTCAGCGCCTTGAGCACGCCGTATGCCACGACGTTGCGTCCGTTTGCGCCTTCAGGACTTGCGATGTAGATGTTCGTTGTTGTCACGTTTGTCTCCTCGTCGGGGATGGTACTGCTCGTGTGACCGCCTTGTTTCACACTTACTGACATTGTAGTACCCGATCGTTCGCTGCCGGGCGTTGACATGTCGGTAAACGCGGCCGGGACGGTTCGACCGGGCGCGTGGTGACGATGTAGTCGTTGCACCCGTATCCGTCCGTCGGAGACGATGTGCTCGATGTCGTGGGGGTAGCCTGCGATGGGGTAGTGCAGGTAGCAGGTGATGCCGAGCTGGTCGAGGCGCCGGCGATAGGCGTCCGCGTCCGGCTGCCCCGCGTACTGGGTGAGCACGACGGAGCCGACGTGGAATTCGCACGAGCGGAAGATGTCGATGAGTCGCAGCACGTCCTCGTCGTACGTGATGCCGAGGTCGCCGCGCATCTTGGCCTTCTCGATGTGGTTGGCGTTGATGGCGATGACGATCTCCACGTCGTCGGTGAGGCTTTTGAGCATGCGGAATTTGGAATCCGGCTCGAAGCCGGGCAGCACGCGTGACGCGTGATAGTCATCGAACAGCTTGCCGCCGAACTCCAGATAGAGCTTGCCGCCGAACTGCGCGATGCGCTTTCGAATGTTGGCGGCCTGCAGCTCGATATATTTCTCGTTGTCGGATCCCTGTCGCATGTGCAGTGAGAGTCCCGTCCGAACGGAGCGCTGTACATGCACGATTATACCGGGTTCTTTACGAGGACCACCCCCTCCCAGTCGCGAAGCGGCTGGGGTCTTACAAGAATCTACGAGTGAAATTCGGCGATGTGTGCGGTAGCATGGCGCGGGAAGCGAAGGCGTACAAGGGTACGTCGAGCTTCCCGTAACGTAGCTAACGCACACATCGCCGAATTCCACCGGTGAATTGGAATAACGTGTGTGGCCTCTAGGCGCACCGAAGGAAGCTGTACAAAGGTACCGCGACTGAGGAGCAACGACGAGGATACTCCGTTATTCCAAATTCACTCCCATTCGCCCTCTGAAACCGTGACCTAAACGATTTTGTATAGACCGTTTAGCTCCGATTATCAGGATTACTTAGATTATCCAAGAATTACGGTGTATCATAATTCCTGTTGTCATTTTGTTGTCACGCTGACAAGGATATTATACTTAATTACGCCACATAAATCAAGTGGTTATTGCCATTCTGTATCTGTCATTGTTAATTCGCCCTCAGCGGTCATTCTGCCAATCGTAGCGAGTGACAAACTTTCATCTTGGGTGAGTGAATGCTTTTCGGTAATTTTCGCTTGCGTATCATAATACAAACAGAAACGATGAGAAATAACATACACAAAATCAAATAAGTTTGCAGACTCGTCAAGCAGTTCGGTAATCCACTCAGATAAGTGATTTTCTGCATAAGAGGTTGGAATTTCGGGCAAAAGTATGGCAAGTCCCATCCTCTTAAAATTTGATCGGTACTGCTGAATTTTTTTCGTCTTTCTTCGTATGCTTTCTTGAAAAAAGCGTTTCTCTCCGTCGGTAGTTCCGGAGGTAGATATCGCAACCTTTTCATCTTTAAGAGGGACAAAGAAATATCCGCTTGATTTGATGATATTTTTGCGTTTTTCTATATCCTTAGGTTTACCCTGATTTAATTCGGAAAAGGCGCGAGATACTTTCATATCATCTTCTTTTACAGCGGCGGTAACCTCAATTCCCGTACTATTTGCACTGTCTTGAAGATCGGGAGCTTCGCCTGTAATCATTGTATCAAACTTTGAAGGATACAAGTAACGCAAAGTGGCAAGCACCCTATATTCCTGAGAATGTTTAAGAGTGTTTGGTTTAACCGCAGAGGAATATTTTTTACCTTTAACTAAGTCTGTATTTATCTTCATAATTATTCAACCGGAGGAATAGGTGGCATAACAACAAACATTGATTTTAATTCATCAATAGTGCCTGCCTTACCCCACTCAGACATTCCATTTTTCCATACCAAACTATCAGCATTGAACTGACCTGAAGTAGCCATTTGTTGCAATACATTTAAATCAAAAAGGTCCGGTTGCTTGCCCGTTCACCGCAATGTGATATGCAACAACAGGAACGGGTGGAGGTGTTGCTCCGCTCGGTGTGGTTTGATTAATACCAGCCATTGAGTTGTTCATAATTCCGGCAATATTATGACTGACAGCACCGCCGAGAGCCATTCCCGCCATCATAGCGGCAGGATTAAGCCCTGCGCTGCCGTTTCCTAAATCAACTCCACCTGCACCGTTTTCACCCATATGTCCCAGGGCCTCAGCACCGGCAATACCGACTTCAGCCTGTTTTTCAACCCGAAACGCACCAATATTGGCAGATTGAGTTTGCTTATGCATAGCATATTGTCCCTCTTCACGCTGAATACGTAATCTTCCTACATAGTCAGCGGTTTCGGCCTTAACTTTAGTTGTGCATTTATGTAATTCTCCGTCATAAACGGTTTTTCTTTGTTCTTTTGCACCATTTTGCGATGCATCTACCGCATTACCACAACTGGCGCAGAATTTTGCTCCCTCCGCAAGTTCTTGCCCGCAGTTAATGCAAAAAGCCATATTGCACACCTCCACAGAATAATTTCAAAACGCAAAAACTGTCATTTTTTCAAATGAGGGCATTCTAGACAAGCGATTTGTTTTCATCCCATAAGCTGCATTTCTTCCTGATCCTACCACAGAATCTCAGCGATGCGCTGGTAGAGGCGTTCAAGGACCGGCTGAAGAACGACTAAATCCGAGTAAAACAAAAAGAGCTATCTGACTTTTCTAACAGAAATCAGATAGCTCTTTATTCTTGAATAATCTAAAATGTTGTCATTTTGTTGTCACGGGGCAATTCCGTAACCCAAAAGTCCAGCCTTTTCAAGGCTTTTTGGCCTTTCGGGCATTACTCCCACTCGATGGTTGCTGGGGGTTTGCTAGTGCAATCCAGTACCACGCGGTTGATCTGGCGGCACTCGTTGGTGATGCGGGTGGAGATCGTGGCGAGCACGTCATAAGGCACGCGCGACCAGTCGGCGGTCATGGCGTCCTCCGAGCTGACCGGGCGCAGGACGATGGGGGAGCCGTAGGTGCGCTCGTCGCCCTGGACGCCCACCGAGTGAACGTCGGCGAGCAGAACCACGGGGCACTGCCAGATGTCGCGGTCGAGGCCGGCGCGGGAGAGTTCTTCGCGGGCGATGGCGTCGGCCTCGCGCAGCAGGTCGAGACGTTCCTTGGTGATTTCGCCGATGATGCGGATGCCCAGGCCCGGGCCGGGGAAAGGCTGGCGCCAGACGATCTCGTCGGGCAGGCCGAGCTCGGTGCCGATGGCGCGCACCTCGTCCTTGAAGAGGGTGCGCAGCGGTTCGATGAGCTGGAACTTGATGTCCTTGGGGAGCCCGCCGACGTTGTGGTGGGACTTGATGTTGGCCGCGCCGTCGCCGCCGCCGGATTCGACGACGTCGGGGTAGAGGGTGCCCTGCACGAGGAACTTGACTTCCTTGCCGCGCGCGCCGGCCTCTTCGAGGACCTGACGCTGGGCTCTCTCGAAGGTGCGGATGAACTTCTCGCCGATGATCTTGCGCTTGCGCTCGGGCTCGGAGACGCCCTTGAGCGCTTCGAGGAAGTCGGCGGCGGCGTCGACGGTGATCAGTCGGATGCCGGTGGCGGCGACGAAGTC
>URGG01000103.1 GCA_900547345.1 uncultured Collinsella sp.
CCCCGTGCATCGTCTTTATCGATGAGATCGATACCATCGGCAAAAAGCGTGACGGCGGCGGCTTTAGCGGCAACGACGAGCGCGAGCAAACGCTCAACCAGCTGTTGACCGAGATGGACGGCTTCGATAATCACAAGGGTATCGTTGTTCTCGCTGCTACCAACCGTCCCGACAGCCTTGACCCGGCCCTGCTGCGCCCCGGTCGTTTTGATCGCCGTATCCCCGTTGAGCTGCCCGACCTGACCGGCCGCAAGAACATCCTCGAGCTGCATGCCAAGAGCGTCAAGACGCAGCCGCCGATCGACCTGACTGCGATTGCCCGCGCCACGCCCGGTGCCTCGGGTGCCGACTTGGCTAACATCATCAACGAGGGCGCCCTGCGCGCCGTCCGCGAGGGTCGCAAACGCGCCACGCAGGACGACTTTGAGGAGTCGGTAGAGGTCGTCATCGCCGGCCAGCAGCGCAAGTCGACGGTGCTTTCCGACCATGAGAAGCAGGTTGTGTCCTACCACGAGATCGGCCATGCCATCGTTGCCGCTCGCCAGAAGGGCTCCGCGCCGGTCACCAAGATCACCATCGTGCCGCGCACGAGCGGTGCTCTGGGCTACACCATGCAGGTCGAGGAGGACGAGCGCTTCCTGACGACGCGCCAGGAGGTTCTGGACAAGCTCGCCGTCTACTGCGGTGGTCGCGCGGCCGAGGAACTCATCTTTGGCGAGATGACGACCGGCGCCGCCAACGATATCGAGCAGGCCACCAAACTCGCCCGCAACATGGTGACGCGCTTTGGTATGTCCGATGAGTTTGGCATGATGGCGCTCGGTACCGTGCAGAACGCGTACCTCAACCAGGATACGTCGCTCACCTGCGCCCCCGGTACGGCCGAGCGCGTGGACGCGATTGTCGCCAAGCTGATCGAGGATGCGCACGACCGCGCTCTGCAGATCCTGAAGGAGAACAAGTTCAAGCTCCACGAGCTGGCTCGTTATCTGTACAAGAAGGAGACGATCACGGGCGAGGAGTTCATGAATCTCCTCACGCGCGAGAATCCGCTGATGCCTAAGCAACAGTAGCGTTGCGTTCGGGACAGTAAATATCGACGCCCCATTTGAGTGCCTATCTCAAATGGGGCGTTTTGCTTGAGAGGGATGCATTTGAAGATCGTGGTGAGTGCCTGTTTGATGGGCGAGAGCTGCAAGTATAACGGGTTCGACAACTACCACCGCGCGTTGGTCGAGGCCTGCGAACGTACGGGGACCGAGGTCCTCTTGGTGTGCCCTGAGGTCTTTGGCGGCCTGCCCACACCGCGCGATCCCTCCGAGATCGTGGACGGCGAGGTCCGTACCTGCGAGGGCATCTCGGTCGATCGCGAGTTTCGCCTGGGTGCCCAACGGGCGCTCGACATGTGCGAGCAGGCGGGCGGGCCGTCCGAGATTGCTGCGTGCGTCTTGCAGGACCGCAGTCCCTCTTGCGGCGCGGGCCGCATCTACGACGGCACCTTTAGCGGTACGCTCACCGCGGGCAACGGTGTTTTTGTCGACCTGCTCCTGCGCAATGGGTACCGTGTGATCCAAGCGAGTGAATTCGATCCCAGCATGCTGGAGCAATAAAAAACCACCACAAAGGTGCCTGTCCCCTTTGTGGTGGTTTTGGGTTAGAGCTAGAGCGTGTGGCCGTAGGCGTTGGCGGCCTTGATGGCGGCGGCGAACTTTTCGTCGGTGAAAGGCTCGGGGTTTCCCTGCTTCCATTCGTTGGTGGCATGCGCGTGCTCGCATAGGGCAGGGATGTCGGCCTCGGAAAGCCCGACCTGCTCAAGCGTCACGGGCAGCCCCATCTGCTTGTTAAAGGCAGCGTAGCGCTCAAGGTTCTCGGTATCGCCCGTATAGGCAAACAGCACGAGCACGCCCAGGCTCACGACCTCGCCGTGTAGGTAGGAGCCCTCGCGCGGAATGCTGCAAGTGGCGTTGTAGAACGCATGCGCCACGCTCGAGTTGTAGTAGTAATCGTTTTGGTTGGTCAGGTTCGAGACATAACCCGTGTTGACCACGATGTCGAGCGCGATCTGCTTGACGGCTTCGGTCGATTGGTCCTGGCGCACGTCCTCAAGACCCTGCACACCATAGGTAAACAGCGGCTCGGAGCAGGTGTGGGCGAGTGCCAGGCCAAGACCGGCGGTGTGCTCTAAGTTGCCGGCGCTCGTGGCGTACTCCACCTCGGGCTGTTTGGACAGGGCATCGCCTACGCCCGCCCAGAAGTACTCCGCTGGCGCCTCGGCGATGATCTTGGGGTTGATGAAGATGTGAGCGGGGCGGTTGGGGTACGAATAGCCCTCGAGCGAGCCGTCGTCGTTGTAGACAACGGCAATGGCGGTCGCGGCGGAGCAGTTGGAACAAATCGTCGGGACGGTGAAGACGATCTTCTTGAGCTCGATGGCCGCCGTCTTGACCGTGTCGAGTGCTTTGCCGCCGCCGCAGGCAATGAGCACGTCGGCTTTCTGGCAGGCGGGGGAGTTTACGACCTTGGCGATATTGGCGCGTGTGCTGTTGGTACCGTAGACGCGCGTTTCCAGAATCTCGACGTCGGTATCTGCCAGCGCAGCTTCGATACCGGGAAGTGCTGCGGCCAGTGCCCGCTTGCCTCCGATGATCGCGACCTTTGTCGCTCCGTACTCGGCCAGCGCGCCGGGCAGCTCGTCAAAGCAGTCCTCGCCGACGGTGTAGTCGCTCATTCCAATCGTGCGCATAGCAACCTTCTTTCGTTCGATAGAGTGCTTTCAGGTATTTTGCTCCTAGAGAAGGGCTGTAATAGCGAGAAATTTCGAACGTATAAAACCAGTGTTGAGGGTTTTTCGCCGGCGCGGAACGTGCTAGCATACTCCGCATAAGCGTTGATGGGGACGAGTAGTCGGCCATCCGCATGCTACAGAGAGCGGGGAGCGCTGAGAACCCGTGCATGCGACCGATGAAAATCACCCCGGAGCTGCGGTCCCAACGGACGTGCCACACAGGCACGTCTTAGTAGATATCGCCGAGATGGTCGTCGATACAGGCCAGCCGAGTAACGGATGCGAGCGCGCTAGAAGCGGGCGAGGGCATCTAAGCTGGGTGGTTAAGCGAAGAGCTTTTGCGGGCGCACAGCCCGTTTTGTGGCGCTTCGTCCCAGCTTGTAGGGACGGGCGCCTTTTTGGTGCCCAACGGGCGTGTGCGCCCACGATATGAAAGGGGTACCGTGGCAAACGAGTACAAGCAGACGATGAATCTGCCCAAGACCGGTTTTCCCATGCGTGCCGGTCTTTCCAAGTCCGAGCCTAAGCGACTCAAGGACTGGCAGGACAACAAGGTCTACGAGCAGGTTCTGAAGAAGAACGAGGGTCACAAGAAGTTCGTGCTGCACGACGGCCCTCCGTACGCCAACGGTCCGATCCACATCGGCCATGCCATGAACAAGATCTCCAAGGACATGATCAATCGCTACTGGATGATGCAGGGCTATGAGGTTCCCTATGTCCCCGGTTGGGACTGCCACGGCCAGCCGATCGAGCACAAGGTCGAGGAGAAGCTCGGCACCGAGAAGTTCAACCAGACCCCCACGGCCAAGATCCGTGAGCTCTGCAACGAGTTCGCTGTCGAGAACATTGAGCTGCAGAAGGCCGGCTTCCGTCGTCTGGGCGTGCTCGGCGACTGGGACAACCCCTACCTGACGCTCTATCACCAGCACGATGCTGCCGACATCGAGGTCTTCAAGGCCATGTTCGATAAGGGCATGATCTATCGCGGCCACAAGCCGGTTCACTGGTGCAAGCACTGCCACACCGCGCTGGCCGAGGCCGAGATCGAGTACTCCGACGAGACGAGCCCCTCCATCTTCGTTCGCTTTGAGATGACTTCTAAGCCCGCCGGCCTCGAGAACTTCGACGGCCCAGTTGACTTCATCATCTGGACGACTACGCCTTGGACCATCCCCTCCGACCAGGCCGTTTCCCTTAAGCCCGGCGCCTCCTACGTCGCCGTTGAGCACGACGGCCGTGCCGAGGTCATGCTCGAGGACCTGGCTCCCAAGTGCTGTGAGGAGTTTGGCTGGGAGTACACCCCGGTCATGGTCGACGGCAAGCCCTATGTGGTTCCCGCTGAGACCTTCCACCACATCCACTACAAGCAGCCGATCTTTGACGGTGTTGAGGGCGTGGCACTGCTGGCCGATTACGTCGGTGTCGATGACGGTACCGGTATCGTACACAACTCGCCCGGCCACGGCGTCGACGACTACTTTGCCTGCCTCAAGGAGGGCATCACCGACATCTGCATGCCGGTCGATGACGACGGCAAGTTCTACACCGGTGAGGAGTTTGGCACCGGTGGCCCCTTCAGCGGTATGGATACCGATGAGGCCAACCCGCACATCATCGAGTTCCTGCGCGAGCGCGGCACCCTGGTCCTCGAGAAGAAGATCACGCACAGCTATCCGCACTGCTGGCGCTGCAAGCACCCGGTGCTCTTCCGTGCTACCGACCAGTGGTTTGTCTCGATGGACAAGACGGGTCTGCGCGAGCAGGCTGGCAAAGAGGTTCGCGAGAACGTCAAGTGGTATCCGGCCCACGCGGCCAACCGCATCGGTGCCATGGTCGAGCAGCGTCCCGACTGGTGCATCAGCCGTCAGCGCAACTGGGGCGTGCCTATCCCGAGTTACACCTGCGCCGACTGCGGCGAGAAGGTCATGAACGACGCCACGCTCGACGCCGTCATCAAGCTCTTCCATGAGAAGGGTTCCGACGCCTGGTTTACCGACGCTCCCGAGAGCTACCTAGGCGAGGCCTGCGTCTGCCCCAAGTGCGGCGGCCATCACCTCAAGGCCGATAAGGACATCCTTGACGTGTGGTGGGACTCCGGCGTGTCCTGGAAGGCCGTCTGCGAGTATCGCCCCGAGCTTGAGTACCCGGCGGACGTGTATCTCGAGGGCTCCGACCAGCACCGCGGTTGGTTCCAGAGCTCACTGCTCACCTCGGTGGGCGCCAACGGCCATGCTCCGTACAAGGCCGTCGTCTCGCAGGGCTTCACGCTCGACGGCCAGGGTCGCAAGATGTCCAAGTCGCTCGGCAACGTCATCGACCCCAATAAGGTCTGTGACGAGATGGGCGCCGACATCATTCGCCTGTGGGTTGCCTCCGTCGACACCAGCTCCGACGTTTCCATCGACCACGAGATTCTCGCTCGTACGTCCGATGCCTACCGTCGTTTCCGCAACACGTTGCGCTTCTTGCTCTCCGAGCTCGAGGGTCAGTTTGAGCCCGAGACCGACGGCGTCGCTTTTGCCGACCTGCTGCCGCTCGACAAACTCATGGTTGCCCGCCTGACTCAGGTTCAGGCCGAGGTCGACGACGCTTACTCTTGCTACGAGTTCCCGCGCGCCTACCGTGCGCTCTACGACTTCGTGGTTACCGAGCTTTCCAACGTGTACCTCGACGCCCTGAAGGATCGTCTGTACTGCGACAAGCCCGGCTCGCTCGAGCGCCGCAGCGCCCAGACCGTGCTGGCCGAGCTCTTCTCGATGCTCATGCGCGACCTGCAGCCGATCCTGTCCTACACGGTCGACGAGGCCATGGCCTATGCGCCCGCCGGCTGCGTCGACCACCAGAAGTACGCCGCGCTGCTCGATTGGTACAAGTCGCCTATCACGGTCGACGAGGCCAATGAGTTTGAGGGCGTGCTCGAGGCTTCTCTTGAGCTCCGTAGCGCCGTGACCAAGGCCCTTGAGGATGCCCGTTCTGCCGGCACCTTCACCAAGAGCCAGCAGGTTCGCGTCAAGGCGGTCGTTCCCGCCGAGATGTACGCGCTGCTGACTGGTGACAAAGCGGTCGACCTGGCCGAGTTCTACATCGTCTCCGATGTTGAGCTGACCCAGGGCGAAGAGCTTTCCGTCTGCATTGATGCTGCCGAGGGCGAGTGCTGCGACCGTTGCTGGAACTACCGCACCACCGTCGGCGAGTACAACGGCCACGCTCACATCTGCAAACGCTGCGCTGATGCGCTGAACTAACCGTTGGACGTTCTTAAACGACTGTCAAACAAGAACGTCCATTACAGTCGAAATTGTCAGCCTGGGACTGTCTCGGGCTACGATTGA
>URGG01000104.1 GCA_900547345.1 uncultured Collinsella sp.
CCACATTCGGCCGCCGCGGCGGCACGCGTGGTGCGAGAGGCTTGCGAACGTATCGTTGCCTTGCTGGACGAAGCTGGCCTCGATGCACCGACGTTGCCCGAGGTGGGCGAGCAGCTGCAGCTCGATCGCGACACCATGACGCGTGCCCTGCGCGAGCTTTCGCTCAACCGCTCGATCGTTAAGGTCGAGCGCGACGTTGCCCTGTCCGCTGCCGCCGAGGCCCATGCGCGCGAGCTTGTTGCCGCCGCCATTGAGGCCGCCGGCGGAGCTGCCACCACGAGCGTACTGCGCGAGGCCCTGGGCGTGTCGCGCAAACGTGCCATCAGCATCCTAGAGCACCTGGATGCCGTACGCTATACGGTGCTCGACAAAGAAGCCGGCGGCCTGCGCTCCCTGCGCTAGATTGGCTGCTCGGTTTGGTAAAATACCGCCGCACTTGGGAACGGATGGGCTCCGGTGGGCTCCGCGGTCCTCAAAACCGTTGCGAGGCGTGCAAAACGTCTTGGATGTGTTCGATTCACATACGTTCCCGCCATACGCTACCAGCGCCTTTGTGCTCGCGGTCTTGCTGCGTGCCGCAAAGGCGCTGTTTTGTTTTTGCATGGGTTTGCCGTGCCGCCCGCTTTATCGGCGACGGTATTTGGCTTCGCATGCCGGGTTTTGAGCATGCCGATGGGGGTGTTTTGCCGTATGACTACCGTAAGACGTGCCGATCTTTCTTGTGTCGTCCAAGCGGGTGGGCTGTCCTCGCGCATGGGCTGTGATAAGGCTCGCATGGCGTTTTGCGGCGAGCCGCTCATCGAACGCGTGCTGGGTCGGCTGGCGCCAGTTGCCGGCGAGTTAGTCGTGACGACTTCGCGTCCCAGCGAGCTTGCCTACCTTGAGGATTGCGCGTTTGGCGGTTTGGTGCCGCGTGTGGTGGCGGACCTTGAAGGGTCGGCGGGCGCCATGCGCGGCATCGCGAGTTCGCTGACTGCGGCCCGGCTGCCTCTCGTTGCTATCGTCGCCTGTGATATGCCGTTTGTCTCTTCGGAGCTAATCGGTGTCCTTGCTGGCTGTGTTGAGGCCGAGGCGCTCGACGTGTGCGTGCCGCGCGAGGAGCGGGGGATTGAGCCGCTTTGCGCCGTCTGGCGCCGTGACGCGTGTGCGCCGGTTGCCCAAGAGCTGCTCTCCTGCGACCGACAGCGCATTCGCTGCCTGATCAATCGCGTTCAGGCCGGTTATATGGATGAGCCGCAGATCGTTAAGGTCGCAGGCTCGACGCTCTGCTTCGAGAACGTCAATACGCCCGAGGAGTTTGCGGCGGCCGAGTTACTCGCCTAGACGATTGGAGTTGCCATGTCTCACGATATTTGTCCCGACACGGGAGAACCTTGTACTTGCGACGGGTCCGAACCCTGTACCTGCGGTTGCGGTGGCTGCGGACATACTGCGGAAGAGGAAGCGGCCGCCGCGGCGTATCGCGATGCACACCGCGAAGGCCCGTCCGGTGATGCTCTCGACCATGAACGCAAGATCATCGTTTCGTTCGATAGCACCTTCGATGTGATGGAATGCGAGCAGCTGTGCCTGGATGCCGGCGTGCCCGGGCGCATTATGCCTTTGCCCGGCTCCATTACCGCCGGCTGCGGGCTGTGCTGGGCCATGCCGTTCTCGGGCGATGCACTCGCCGCCTTCCGCGCTGCCACCGAAGGCCGCATAACCCCCGCTGACTACCATCAGCTCGTCCTCTAACCACCAAAACCACCACAAAGTTGCCTGTCCCCAATGTGGTGGTTTGGAACACGTGGACGAAACAGGTTTGAAACACGGGTTTTGCATGTCAGGCACTCAAAAACGCCTCTACCTGCATCGTAATCAAAACGAAACATCTGCTCGTCGGCTTATGCGAAACTTTGCTGCAACAGTGCGATATTATCCATACTCGATAAAGCTCGCGGCGCATAGGGTGCCGCGACCGACATTTTTCGTTTCCCATCATTGGAGGAAGCATGAGCTACACGCAGAAAGTTCTCGAAGAGCTCAAGGCCCGCTATCCCGAGCAGCCTGAGTTCATCCAGGCCGCGACCGAGATCCTCGGCACCATCCAGCCGGCGCTCGACGCCCACCCCGAGTACGAGGAGGCCGCCCTGCTGGAGCGCCTCGTCGAGCCCGAGCGCATCGTCATGTTCCGTGTTCCCTGGGTCGACGACCAGGGCAAGGTTCAGGTCAACCGCGGCTATCGCGTCGAGTTCAACTCTGCCATTGGACCCTACAAGGGCGGCCTGCGCTTTAACCCGACGGTCACCCTGGGTATGCTCAAGTTCCTGGGCCTGGAGCAGATCCTCAAGAACAGCCTGACCACCCTTCCCATGGGCGGCGGCAAGGGCGGCTCCGACTTTGACCCCAAGGGCAAGTCCAACAACGAGATCATGCACTTCTGCCAGTCCTTCATGACCGAGCTCTATCGCCACATTGGCCCCAACACCGACGTTCCCGCCGGCGACCTGGGCGTTGGCGGCCGCGAGGTTGCCTACCTGTTCGGTCAGTACAAGCGCCTGACCAACGAGTGGACCGGCGTCCTTACCGGCAAGGGCCTTTCCTTTGGCGGCTCGCTCGCCCGTACCGAGGCCACCGGTTACGGTCTGGTTTACTTTGTGGACGAGTACCTCAAGAGCCGCGGTGACTCCTTCGAGGGCAAGAACGTCGTCGTTCATGGCTCCGGCAACGTCGCCATCTACGCCGTCCAGAAGGTCTCCCAGCTCGGCGGCAAGGTGCTCGCCTGCTCTGACACCCACGGCTGGGTCGAGGATTCCGACGGCATCGACTACACCGTGCTCGAGCACATCTACAACAAGAAGCGCTCCGGCCACGACAAGGGCGTTACGCTCGCTATGTACGTTGACGAGAAGCCCAACGCCGTGTGGCACGAGGGCGACGGCCGTGGCGTGTGGCAGCTGCCCTGCGACATCGCGCTGCCCTGCGCTCGCGAGAACACGCTGCTGCTCGAGGACGCCCAGGCGCTCGTCGCCAACGGCTGCAAGGTGGTCGGCGAGGGCGCGAACATGCCCACGACCATCGAGGCTACGAATTACTTCCAGGAGAACGGCGTTGCCTTTATGCCCGGTAAGGCTGCCAACGCCGGCGGCGTGCTCGTGTCCGGCCTGGAGATGAGCCAGAATGCCGAGCACCTGTCCTGGACCTTCGAGGAGGTCGACGGCAAGCTCGAGCAGCTCATGCGCGGCATGTTCCACAACGTGGACGACACCGCCAAGGAGTATGGCCAGGAGGGCAACTTTGTCATGGGCGCCAACATCGCTGGCTTCCTGAAGGTCGCCGACGCCATGCTCGCCCAGGGCGTCTGCTAAATCTACGCTCGACATAGCATGTGATGAGGCTCCCAGCCATCTTGGCTGGGAGCCTTTTCTATCCCGGAGGACTCTTCATAACTTGCGGTGAAATACGGACTGTTTAGCGTCCCAGAACGGCTAACCAGTTCGTATTTCACCGCAAGTTATGGATGGGTGGGTGGATTTTGTCCTAAAACGGTGTGCGGCCCCTCGTTTGGTACACTTAAAAGTACTGGACAAGTGAAGAGATGGGGGAGAACGTGCTCAAGTTCGGTACCTACGTCCGTGTTGGAAACGCGGCCGAAGCCTATGAGCTCTTGCAGAAGAACCGCAACAACAAGATTGTGGGCGGCGGCATCTGGATGCGCCTGGGTTCGCGTCGTGTGGCGACGGCAATTGACCTTTCGGCCTGCGGACTCGATCAGATCGAGGAGACCGAGACCGAGTTTCGCATCGGTGCCATGTGTACCCTGCACCAGCTCGAGCGCCACGCCAAGCTCAACGCGCTTGCCAACAATGTCTTCGAGTTTGCCGTCCACGATATCGTGGGCGTTCAGCTGCGCAACACCGCCACGGTGGGCGGCAGCATTTACGGTCGCTTTGGTTTCTCTGACGTGCTCTCGGCCTTTTTGGCGCTCGATTCGTACGTTGAGCTGACGGGCGCCGGCCGCGTGCCGCTCGCGGAGTTCGTTGACATGGGCTACGTGCGCGACGTGATCGAGCACATCGTGGTCGTTAAGCACGACTACCGCGCAAGCTATGAGGCCGTGCGCAAGGCCGCGACCGACTTCCCCTCGCTCAACGTCACCGCTGCCTGGTGGAACAACAGCTGGCATGTCACCGTGGGTGCCCGTCCGCTGCGCGCAAACCTGCTGCAGGGCGAGGTATGCGGTCTGGTGAACGAGCAGCCTTCCGAGGACGAGCTTCGCGCCCTGGCCGCATCCGTGCGCGCGCTGAGCTACGGCACCAACCTGTGGGGCTCGGCAGACTACCGCCGCCGCATCTCGGCCCCGCTCGCCATCCAGGCTGTGCGCCGCGCCGCCGGCATTGAGCTTTCGGCCGCGCTTGCCCGCGAGCTCGAGGGCGTGCAGATTCCTAAGTTTGCCACGGACGAGTATTCCTGCCGCCGCGTGCCCGGCGTCGATTCTAGTGAGGTGCGCTAATGGCTGCCAAACTCATCGATCTTTCCTTTACGCTCAACGGCCGTAAGGTCAAGGTCCAGATTGCCCCCGACACCATGCTCTTTGCGCTTTTGCGCGAGCAGGGTTGCGCGTCGGTGCGCTGTGCCTGCGAGACCACCAACTGCGGTTTGTGCACGGTGTGGCTCGACGGTGACCCGGTGCTGAGCTGCTCGGTTCCCGCCGCCCGTGTTGAGGGACACACCATCACCACGCTTGAGGGTCTTAAGGCCGAGTCCGAGGCACTGGCCCGCGCGATGGCTGCCGAAGGTGCCGAGCAGTGCGGTTTTTGCGCCCCCGGCCTTATCATGAACGTGCTGGCGCTTGCCCGCGCCGCCAAGGAGGACCCGAGCCTCGTCGCCACGCGCGAGGAACTCTCGCGCCAGCTCGCCGGCAACCTCTGCCGTTGCAGCGGCTACGAGAGTCAGCTGCGCGCCATCGTCCGCTTTCTCAATGAGTCCGGCGTGCAGGTGGGCTTTGAGATGCCCGAACTGCCGGTCAATAACACCAGCTCCGATGGTGTCGCATACAAGCAGATTACCCACAAGCAGCCCAAGAAGGACTCGAAGGCACTGCTCGAGGGTCGTCCCGTCTACACGGGCGACCTGGTACCTGCCGGTGCGCTCATCGTCAAACTCAAGCGCAGCCCCTATGCCCGCGCCAAGATTCGCTCCATCGATACGTCGCGCGCACTGAAGGTGCCCGGCGTGGTGGGCGTCTACACCTACGAGGACGTGCCCCAGCGCCGCTTTACCATCGCCGGTCAGAGCTATCCGCAGCCGAGTCCTTACGACCGCCTGATTCTCGAGAACCTCGTGCGCTACCAAAACGAGGAGGTGGCGATTGTCGCCGCCGAGACCGAGGAGGCCGCCGACAAGGCACTCAAGCTCATCAAGGTCGACTACGAGGTGCTCGAGCCGCTGCTCGACTTTACCCAGGCGCTCGATAACGACATCGTGGTCCACCCCGAGGGCGACGTGACCTTTATGTTCCCGCAGGGCGGCGACGTGTCCCGCAACCTGGTGTGCAGCGGTACCAGCGATTTTGGCAACCTTGACGAGGCGTTCGCCCAGAGCGACATCGTGTTCACCCGCACCTACACCAGCCAGGCCACGCAGACCGCGCCCATGGAAACCTTCCGCGCCTTCGCGACGACCGACGCGTTTGGGCGTATCTCGGTGACCACCTCCACGCAGGTGCCCTTCCACGTGCGCCGCATGGTCGCGCAGTCGCTCGATATCCCGCAGTCGCAGGTGCAGGTCATTAAGCCGCGCATCGGCGGCGGCTTTGGCTCCAAGCAGACGGGCTGCTGCGAGATCTTCGTGGCGTTCGTGACCCAGCAGACCGGTCGTCCGAGCTACTGCTGTTACACCCGCGAGGAGACCATCACCGCGGGCAACTCGCGACATCAGATGCAGATGACCGTCAAGTTGGGCGCCATGAACGACGGCACCATCACGGCCATCGACCTACATACGCTGTCCAACGCCGGCGCCTATGGCGAGCATGCCACCACGACGATCGGCCTTTCGGGCCACAAGAGCCTGCCCATCTACAACCATGTGAAGGCGAGCCGCTTTAGCTGGG
>URGG01000105.1 GCA_900547345.1 uncultured Collinsella sp.
GGTGCCGCGCTGGTCGGGCAGGACCACGCGGAAGTGCTTGACGGCCTCCTCGATCCAGCCGTCGCTTGTGGGCGACAGCGGACGCGGGCTCTCGCCGCCGGGGCCGCCCTGCAAAAACAGGAGCAGCGGCAGATCGTCGTTGATGCGGTCGGGCGCGCAAACCATGCGGTAGAAGAGCTTGATGCTCTCGGGCGCGCCGGCGATGGGTGCCGGCATAGCGCCGCGGCGCATGGTGCTGCCGACGGCCAGGAGCATCGGCTCCAGGCCGCGCCAGTCAAGGGGGACGTCGATGCTGTGGTCCTCGACATAAAGGCCGGGGACGTGGTACGAAGTGATGAGGGCCATGTGAGTCTTCCGTTCGTTGCGGTGTTTCGGGTTGACCAATTCTACCGCCGCGGGCGAGGCCATGCGCAAATCGGCTACCATGGTTGCAAACTTCTAGGAGAAAGGGCCGCCCATGTCGGTCGATATAGCCACGTATGTCCACGATCTTGCCGTTGCCGCCAAGGCAGCGTCGGCCTCGCTTGCCACGGCGAGCGATGAGCAGCGTCAGGAGGCCGTGCGCGCCATGGCCGCAGCACTGCGCAACGGTGTCGACTCCATCGTCGCCGCTAACGAGCTCGATATGTCCGCCGCGCGCGATGCGGGCACTTCGGCCGGTCTGCTCGACCGTCTGCTGCTGACGCCTGAGCGCGTCGAGGGCATGGCCGCCGGTTTGGAGAAGCTCGCCGAGCTGCCCGATCCCGTCGGCCGCGTGCTCGACCACCGCGTGCTTGCGAGCGGTGTGGACCTGACCCGCGTGAGCGTGCCGTTGGGCCTGGTCGCCATGGTCTACGAGGCGCGCCCCAACGTGACGGCCGACGCCGCAGGCATCTGCATCCGTACCGGCAACGCCTGCATTCTACGCGGCGGCTCGCTGGCCTATCACTCGTGTGCCATGATCGCCGAGCTGCTGGCCGATGCGCTCGAGGCCAAGGGCTTCCCGCGCGAGGCCGTGTCGATGATCGAGTCCACCGACCGCGAGGCCACCGGCGAGCTCATGAAGCTCCGCGGTATTGTCGACGTACTCATTCCGCGCGGAGGTGCAGGCCTGATCCAGCGCTGCGTGCGCGAGTCGCTTGTGCCGGTGATCGAGACGGGCACGGGCAACTGCCACATCTACGTGCATGAATCCGCCGACTTTGATAAGGCGCTCAACATTATCGTCAATGCCAAGACCCAGCGCGTAGGCGTGTGCAATGCCGCCGAGTCGCTGCTGGTCGACCGTGCTGTGGCCGATGCGTTTTTGCCCGCGGTCGTGACCGTGCTGCATGACCACGGCGTGCTCATTCACGGCGACGAGGCAACCTGCGCCGCATGCGCCGATGCCGGGCTTGTGGAGGGCGATGACTACGTTGCCGCGACTGAGGAGGACTGGGGTCGCGAGTATCTGGCGCTCGAGATGAGCGTGAAGGTCGTGGCGAGCGAGGACGAGGCCATCGCACACATCAATCGCTACGGCACGATGCACTCCGAGGCCATCGTTGCCGAGGACACGGATGCTTGCGAGCGCTTCCTGGATGCGGTCGATGCCTCGGCCGTGTACGCCAACGCCAGCACGCGCTTCACCGACGGCGGCGAGTTTGGCCTGGGCGCCGAGATCGGCATCTCGACCCAAAAACTCCACGCCCGTGGCCCCTTTGCCGCCGAGGCCCTCACCACCTACAAATACAAGCTCCGCGGCACCGGCCAGGTCCGCCCCTAAACCCCTCGTAAACGAAAACTACCACAAAGGTGCCTGTCCCCTTCGTGGTAGTTTTAGGTGGCGTGGGCGGTTAGGCCTGGAAGGTATCGCGGTCGGGGGCGAAGGACTGCATGGCCGCGATGGTGCGGTCAAAGAGCTCGGGGAGCTCCCAGCCCAACATCTCGGCGCCCTGCGAAATCACGTCGCGCGAGCAGCCGGCGGCAAAGCGCTTGTCCTTGAACTTTTTCTTGAGCGACTTGGTCGTAAAGTCCATAACGCTCTTGCTCGGGCGCATGATGACGGCAGCGCCGATCAGGCCGGTGAGCTCATCGCAGGCAAACAGGAGCTTTTCCATCTGCAGCTCGGGCTTGGGTAGTGAGGTGTTGAAGTCCGACGTGTGCGTCTGGATGGCGCGAATGAGCTCGGGAGACGCACCTTCGCCCTCAAGAATCTCGGCAGCATAGATGGTGTGGTTAATGGGGTCGTCCTCATGCTCCTCCCAATCCAGGTCGTGCAGCAGACCGACGATGCCCCAAAACTCCTCGTTCTCGGGGTCGAACTCGCGCGCAAAGTAGCGCATAGTGCCCTCGACCGTCTCGCCATGGGTGATATGGAACGGGTCCTTGTTGTGCTCATTGAGCAGTTCGAACGCGCGGTCGCGGGTGATTCCGGCGGTAAGCGGCTCTGCCATAAGAGACTCCTTGTGCTTGTGGGTATCGATAAGAATGAATACTACTAGAACAAGAAAACCACCACAAAGGTGCCTGTTCCCTTTGTGGTGGTTTTTGGCGCGGATGGGTTAGTTGAGGGCGGCTTGGGCTAGGCGGGCTTCGGCGGCCTCCTCGGTGACGCCAAGGGCCACGGCGAACTCCTCGATGGAGCGGCGTTTGGCCTCCTTGAGTACGCGCATGTAGTAGGAGCTGGGTTTTTTATCAGCTTCCTCGGCCTGGTGAATGCGGTGCATCATGGTCTTTGCCACCCGGACCGTCTCGGGCGCGCCCAGCTTGAGCTGCTGCTTAAAGTGTGTCTCCTCAAGCGAGCTGTTGCGCTCGGTAAAGGTGTCGCACTCCAGCTCGTCATAGTGGCTCAGCAGGTGCTCGGCATCTTGCTGCGAGATGGCGGCGTGCAAACGGTCGGCCTGCGCCACGGGGTACATGAGGATCGTCTGCGCATGTCCCTGCTTGGTCTCGAGCAGCAGCATGGGCTGCGGTGTGTCGTCCCTAAAACCGACGACGGTGCAGACTCCCTGGCCCGGATGAATGACGTGTTGACCGATTGAGAACATGCTACCTCCAACTTATACGAATTAACGTATGTCTAGAATAACACGCTGACGTGCGCAAACCCTTACTTTATGCAGGAAAAGCACACAACTCTGATAGGTAAGAGTATTCGATAACAGACGCAGCTCATTCACACCTTTATGCATTTTCAACGCCTGCATAATCTGCAGGCAGACCGGCATCTTTGAGTGACTCCATACAAGCTGTAGTCATTTTTGTGCATATGCAATATCTATTAGCTTTACCCTGCGACAGTGCCCGTCGCTTGTGATAGAGTGCTACAAACTCTGGCTTTTGCCCTACGAGTGACCAAGAGCTCGGGGGCTTTAACACAAGGAGGATCTATGCCCGAGAAGATTGAAGAGCTGGTACGCGCTGCGCTTGCTGCGGCCCAGGAGGCCGGCGACCTTTCCGCATTTGAACTTGACGATTGCGCTATCGAGCGACCGGCTGACACTTCTCATGGCGAGTGGACCTCCACCATGGCCCTGAAGTCCGCCAAGCTGGCTCACTGCGCCCCGCGCAAGATCGCCGAGGCCGTCGTTGCCCATATGCCCGAGGACCCCGCAATCGAGAAGGTCGAGATCGCCGGCCCTGGCTTCATCAACTTCTACCTCTCCGTTGCCGTCAAGAACGCCATCTTTGGCGAGGCCCGCGAGAAGGGTATGGATTTCGCTAAGTCCAACGTCGGTGGCGGCCTGAAGACCCAGGTCGAGTTCGTCTCCGCCAACCCCGTCGGCCCCATGCACATCGGCCATGGCCGCTGGGCCGCTCTGGGCGACTCTCTTTGCCGTGTTATGGACCACGCCGGTTACGTCATCCAGCGTGAGTTCTACATCAACGACCACGGCTCTCAGATGAACACCTTCGGCAACTCCATCAGCACGCGCTATATGCAGCTTGCCGACATCATCGCCAAGCAGGGCGTGGATATCGACGAGGCTCACAAGCTACTGATCGCCGACCGCGACGCCTTCGTTGCCGACGAGAACGACGAGCACCCCGAGACCCATCCGTATCAGGACAACTTTGCCGAGACTCTGGGCAAGGACTCCTACGGCGGTGACTACATCATCGACGAGGCCGCCGAGTTCTGGCGCACCGACGGTGATAAGTGGGTCAACGCTGATCCGCAGGAGCGCATGGAGAGCTTCCGCGAGCGCGGCTATGTAAAGATGGTCGACAACATGCGCGACCTTTGCCATGCCGTTAACTGTGACTTCGATCGTTGGTTCTCCGAGCGCTCGCTGTATGTGAAGGACACCGAGGGCGAGACCGCCGGCACCTCCGCCGTCGACCGCGCCTTTGAGAAGCTCGACAAGATGGGCTACCTCTACACCAAGGACGGCGCCCTGTGGTTCCGTTCCACCGATCTGGGCGACGACAAGGACCGCGTTCTGATCAAGTCCGATGGCGAGTACACCTACTTCGCCTCCGACGTTGCCTATCACTGGGATAAGTTCCAGCGCGTCGACCACGTCATCGACATCTGGGGCGCCGACCACCACGGCTACATCGAGCGCGTCCGCTGCGTCTGCGACGCTCTTGGCTATCCCGGCAAGTTCGAGGTTCTGCTGGGCCAGCTCGTCAACCTGCTGCGCAACGGCAAGCCCGTCCGTATGTCCAAGCGCAAGGGCACCATGGTGACCCTGCAGGAGCTCGTCGACGAGGTCGGCTCCGATGCCGCTCGTTACACGCTCATCTCCAAGAGCTCCAACCAGATGGTCGACTTCGATATTGAGGCCGTTAAGAAACGCGACAACTCCAACCCGGTGTACTACGTGCAGTACGCTCACGCCCGTGTGTGCTCCATCCTGCGCCGTGCCGCTGACGTTACGCCCGAGCAGGCTGACGAGATGGGCATGAAGGCCGTCGCCGCCAAGGCCATCGGTGAGAACGTCGATTACTCGCTGCTGACCGACCCGACCGAGCTCGCCCTTTCGCGTAAGCTCAACGAGCTCACCGACCTGATCGCCAGCTGCGCTCGCGACCGCGCCCCGTTCCGTCTGACGCACTTTGCTGAGGAACTCGCCGGCGACTTCCACAGCTTCTACGCTGCCTGCCAGGTTCTGCCGAGTGAGGGCCGTCCCGTCGACCCCGAGCTTTCGCGTGCCCGTCTGGCCGCTTGCGATGCCGTCCGCGTGACGCTCGCCCTGGTGCTCACCCTTGTTGGTGTCTCCGCTCCCGAGCAGATGTAATCTGCGAGTCATTTGACCGCGCAAGTTTGGTTTAACTGAGCCTTGAAAGCCCGATCTCCCACGGAGGTCGGGCTTTTTGCAAACGCCGACGTATTGACGAATTTGGAACTGATGGAAATACGAAACTATGCCGGTTTACTACGATGAAATGAGAAATTCCAACCACGCCGGCTTTTCGCAAAAAAGTGCAAGGCATCTACCTGCGGTTTTAGTTCAACAAGTTTCGGAGTGGTCGCGGTTGAGCGATTCATCGTAGTAAACCGCCATAGTTTTGGCGGAGGCAGTCAGATTTGTGGGTGTTAAACCAAAAAGTGCCCCTTTTGACTAGTCGGTTGATTTCCGATCTCAGCCGAACACTTTGAGCGGATAGGCCGTTCCCGCAGTT
>URGG01000106.1 GCA_900547345.1 uncultured Collinsella sp.
TGATTTTTTAATCCCCGTCCCAGAATAATCATCGGAGGGCATTGTCTAGGGTGGCGGCCACGATCAAGGGGTCGTCGGTACCGGCGAAGAGGCGGATGGTGCTCCCCTGCTTGCCGCGTGGGGCCGAAAGGCGCGTCGTTGCGCCGCCGACGGGCGATGTGCGAAACTCCCCGGGCAAAGCATCGAACAGCTCGCCCGCGCTACGTTCGATAAGATCAAACTCAACTGCCGGTCCAAAGCCGTGCTCGAGGATTCCCGTTGCAGCCGCATGGTCGGGATGCGAACTCAGCCCGGGATAGCGAACGTTGCGCACCATCTCGTTGGCGGCCAGATACTCGGCCAGCGCACGGGCGCGGTCGAAATGCGCCTGCATGCGGACGTTAAGCGAGGAAAGCCCACGCTCCAGCACGTCGGTCTCCTCGGCAGAAAGGTCGAGCGCCGACGCACCGCAGCCTGCAAACAATACGTGCGCGCACTCGGCAGCGGCATCCACACGATGGCGCTTGAGCTGCGAGCGCGCCACCGAAGCAGCAACGAGCTTGCGTGGAGCCTCACCGGCGCACACACGGTCAAGCGCTTCGAACGACAGCGCAGCACCCAGCCGCAGCGGATCGCAGCCAAAAGCCGACGCCACGGTGTTGTCAACAACCAGCAGCGCATGGGCCTCACGCGCCGCCCGACCCAGCGCACGCAGATCGGGCACACGCAGACCAAACCCGCCGATGGAGTTGACGAACCACCACAGGTGCGGACCCTCGGCATCAAACGAAGCATCAAAGCCCTCGGATGCGGCGGCAAACGCCTCGGCGGACGGCGAGCCCACGAGCACAACATCGCAGTCATCAAAGCCGCTCGCAAACGCATCGGCAAAGTCATCCGCAAAGGCCACCAGACGATCGCCGGGCCGTACAATCCCCAGCAACGACAGCGCTGCCGGCACATGCGACGCCGCAAGCAACCGCGCCTCACGCGCGCTGGCCCTCAAAGCCCAGGCCTCTTCTAGCTGCTGTACGCCCATACGGCACCTTCCCTCCATAACAAAAACCCACGATGCGGATGTTTCCCGCATCGTGGGCTACGGCTGCAGTATAGCGCCGATATGCGACGAATCGCTTAGATGTTGAGCGCGTGGTAGGTCACATTCGCGCCCGGAGCGTCAACGGTCACGCCATAGGCCTCGGGATAGATGCGCGTCGAGAACACGAGCGCACCATCGTTCACAAACACCTCGACCGAGGAAACATCGCCAACAATGCGCACGTTACTAACCTCGTCGACGGACTCCCAACGCACGGTACGACCGCAGCCGGCAGAAGCGCGACTCTCATCGGTAAATCGCATCTCAAAGCGCGAGGGCAGTTCGCCCTCGGCGGGAACAAGCACCAGCTTTAGCTCGCCATCAACAGTCGCGGTAAACGCGCCGTCGACACCGTCAACAACAACGTCAAAACAGGTATCGCCGGCAACCTCCAACGAGCCCTCCCCCACACGCACCGAGGCATAATGGCGCTCGATCTCGCGCGCCGGCTGCTGCAGTACCACGCCGCCAGCACCGGCTGTAAGCTCACGCGGCACCGTCATGCAGTGCTGCCAGCCGCACGCCACGGTGGGGTCGTTGCCATAGGTCGGCTCATCGGGCATGCCCATCCAGCCGATTAGAATATGGCGACCGTCCTCGGCCGTGAACTCCTGCGGAGCATAGAAGTCAAAACCGGCGTCCCACAGGCGGAACTCGCCCAGCTCATAAGCGTCATTGCCGCCCGTAATGTCGCCCGTTACAGGCATGTAGCCCGCTGCATATACATTGCCGCGGTCCCAACGACCGCCCTTGAGGCCCTGGGGCGAGAAGGACAGCCACTTCGCCGGTACACCGCCATCCGCCTCAAGCTCAAGGTATCCCGGGCACTCCCACATAAAGCCAAAGCGCTCGGGCGTAGACACACGGCTCTCGAGCGCCCAACTCAGCATATCGGCCGAGCCATACACCAGGATCTCACCCACATCGCGCCCGGCACCCTCGCCGTGCATGGCGCAAAATCGACTATCGACATGCGGACCGTCCACGCGACGACGCGCGCCCAGCACCATGTGGTAACGCCCATCATCATCGCGCCACACCTTGGGGTCACGCACGTGGCAGGTCAAATCCTCGGGATAATCCTCGGACGCCAGCACCACGCGCTTTTGGCTGAACTCCCGACCGGCAAGGCCATCAACGCTCTCGACATAAACAGTATCGGCGCGGCGGCCGGTATTGACGTAGTCGTACGTGCCGTCCGCATCGGGAAGCTTAACGTTGCCCGTATAGAGCACGCGAATGCGACCGTCCTCGGCAAGCGCGGAGCCCGAATACACACCGTGGCAATCGAACGGCTCGTCGGGCAGCAACGGAGCGCCAACATAGTCCCACGTCATAAGGTCGCGGCTCGTCGCATGGCCCCAGGCCTTAACGCCACCCTCGACATCAAACGGCGCATACTGAAAATAGGCATGGAACACGCCGCCTGCCTGGCAAAGACCGTTGGGGTCGTTGAGCCAGCCCGCCGGCGGCATTATATGGAAGCGCTGGCCATACGCGCCATGGCCGCACTCAGAGGCGGCGGCGTCAACAGCGGCGACCAGCTTTGCAAGGTCGCGACCAAGTGCATTAGACATATCAAAGTCCTAACGGATCGAAAGCAACAAGGCACCAGAGATCGGCACCAGATACGAGAAACGCCCGCGAGCATACAACCCGCGGGCATCCCCTCAATCAAAAGCTCTTAGGCCTGCTCGGAAGCCTTGGGCTCGTCCTTGTACAGGACAAACGAGACGGCAAAGGAAACCAGCGCGGCGACCGCAAACATGATCGCGTACTGCACGGGTTGGGCCAGGCACAGCAGGATACCGAAGATACCGGTAACGCCCGTGCCGGAGGCAGCCAGCGAAGTGAGCGCACAGACCAGGGCACCGCAACCGCCGCCGATGCAGCCGGCGATGAAGGGCTTAAAGAAGCGCAGGTTCACACCAAAGATGGCAGGCTCGGTAATGCCCATGAAGGCGGACAGGGCCGAAGGAAGCGCCAGACCCTTGATCTTGGCATCGCGGGTCTTAAAGGCAACGGCGAGTGCGGCGCCACCCTGAGCGATGTTGGCAGCACTGGCGATGGGCAGCCAGTAGGTCACGCCGTACTGGGCAAGCTGGCCCAGGTCGATGGCGGTGTACATCTGGTGGATACCGGTAACGACCGTGGGGGCATAGAACAGGCCGACGATAAAGGAACCGATGCCGAAGGGCAGGGTCAGCAGGGCCTGGATCAGACCGAGGATGGCGTTCTCGGCCCAGACAAAGATGGGGCCGACGGCAACGAGCGTCACGAGCACGGTCACGAACACCGAGACGAGCGGGGTCACAAAGAGGTCGAACATCTCGGGAACGATCTTATGCAGACGCTTCTCGAGGAAGGCCAGAATGGCGCAGGCGATGACGATGGGGATCACATGACCCTGATAGCCGACCCACTCAAAGCTGTACACGCCGGGAATGACGGTGACCATAGTCTGAACGCCCTCGGAGGCAACCGTGTAGGCGCTCTGCAGCGAGGAGTTGATAAACGCACCGCCGACGACGGCACCCAGGTACGGGTTGGCGCCAAAGGCCTTAGCGGCGGAGTAACCGATCAGGATCTGCAGAATGCCAAAAGACGTGCCCGAGACCAGGTCGGCAATCTTATAAATAAAGTTATTGGTGTCGAGCGCGATAAAGCCGTTGGAGGCCATAAAGTTGAGGGCGCTCATAATGCCCAGCAGAAGGCCCGAAGCCACGATGGCGGGGATGATGGGGACAAAGACGTCGCCGAGCACCTTAATGGCACGCATAAAGATGTTCTGCTGCTGCGCCGCGGCCTCCTTGACCTCGGCCTTGGTAGCAGCTTCGACGCCACTGAGCGCGATGAACTCCTCGTAGACCTTGTTGACGGTGCCGGTGCCAAAAATAATCTGCAGCTGGCCCTGGGCCTCAAAGACGCCCTTGGCGCCGTCGATATTCTCAAGGGCCTCCTTGTCGACCTTGGCGTTATCGGCAATCACCAGACGCAGACGCGTGGCGCAGTGTGCGGCCGAAACAACGTTGCCGGCGCCACCGATGTTGTCGAGCACCTCTTGGGCTGATTTGCGGTAGTCCATGACTTCCCTTTCCTCCAACGGGCGCATCTGCACCCGGCCATCTTTGACACTTACACTGTAAACGTTTTCAGTTTCATATATCTGTAATCGTTTTCACACCAGGATGAACGGTAGGAATTAGCCGGCAAATGGTAGATTTAAGGCAAAAACAGTCGGCTCAGAGGAAGGCAGGCATGCCCAAAACCTAGACATTCATAAGCTGATGGCCGAGCTTGAGCGTCTTTAGACCGCTCTCCCCCTCCACACCATCGAGCGTGTTGAGCAACATATTGGTCGCCTCGACGCCGCTGGTCAGGTAGCCGTAATGCACGGTGGGAATACCGCCCGTCAGCGCGCGCAAAAATGCGTTGTCGCCAAAACCGCTCACGCGACGCACGCCCTCGCCCATGCCGCGCACCTCGTCAAGAGCGCGCAGGGCGCCGGCCGCCATCGTGTCGGTCGCGCACGCAATAAACGAAACATCGGGGGCATCGGCAAGCAGCTCGCGCGCAGCGCGATAGCCCGAGTCAAGCGTAAAGGATCCCTGGCGAATCAGGCTCGAATCAAGCACCACGCCCGCAGCAAGAAGCCCCGCCTCAAAGCCGCGACGACGGTCGAAACCAGCCGCGCGGTCCTCTTCGGTAACTCCGATGTAGGCGATCTTGCCATCCACCCGACCCGCAAGCGCACGGCCGAGCTCAAAGGCAGCCTCGTAATCGTCGTGATAGACACATGCCGCGCCCTCGACATGTTGGCCGATCAACACAATGGGCACGCGGCACGACTCAATCGCGCGACGGTGCTCGTCGGTGATCATGGTTGCCACCAGCACAATGCCATCGACCGGGTGATTTTGGAATAAATCAAGGTATTCGAGCTCGCGATCGGCCGCGTTATCGGTATTGGCAAGCAGCATCTGGTAGCCACGACGACCGAGCACCTGGCCAATACCGGCGGTAATGCGGCTCACAGATTCCGAGTTGATCTTAGGCACGATAACGCCGATGAGCTTGGTGGAGCCGGTGCGCAGCGCGCGAGCCTGGCTGGATCGCACGTATCCGGTCAGCTCAATCGCCTGCTTAATGCGCTCGGCCTTGTCCGCCGAGATATATCCACCGTTGAGATAGCGCGAGACCGCGGCGCTCGAAACGCCGGCCAGCTCGGCCACATCTTTCATCTTTACCACGAGCACCCCTGTCATTGAAATCGCTTTCACCATGATACCCGTGAAGAAGGCATGCGAACCAAATCGGCCCACCCAGGTCGAGCATACGCCAGCGAGCGGGCAGCTGCCGAGGCGAGGTGCCGCGAAAGAGGAGCGAAG
>URGG01000107.1 GCA_900547345.1 uncultured Collinsella sp.
CGCCACAACCAGCAAGCACGAGTGACAACGCGCCCGCAGCAAGCGCCGAGGCAAATCCCCGGCGCGTCATCTCAACATCAAACGCACGCATGGCTAGCACGCCCCCTCGTTGGGCATCGTCCACGCATGATGGTCGGTATGCAGCAACTCCTCGGCCAGCGGCGAGAGCGGCGCACCCAAGAACTCGCGATAGCATGCCTGAACATCGGGGTTCTCGTGCGAGAAGCGAATGTCCGCAGCGGCGTCCAGGCCCCACAGCACCTGACCGCGCTCGGCTGCCAGCTCGCAGCCGTCGTGAATGGGCTGACCGCCGCCACCGACGCAGCCGCCCGGGCACGCCATGACCTCGACGAAGTCATAGCTCACACGGCCGTCGCGAATCGCGTCGAGCAGACGTTCAGCGTTGCCCAGCCCGTGTGCCACGGCGACGCGCACCTTGGTACCGTCGATATCGGCGACGGCTTCCTTCCAGCCGTCGAGTCCGCGCACGTCGGTAAAGAAATCGGCATCCGGGTTCTTACCCGTCACCAGGTAATATGCCGAGCGCACAGCAGCTTCCATCACACCGCCCGTGGCGCCAAAGATCACGCCTGCGCCCGTGCCAAAGCCCAGCGGCGTGTCGAGCGGCTCCTCGACCAGCGTGTCCACGCTCACGTGGCTCGCGCGGATCATGCGCACCATCTCGCGCACCGTCAGCGCAACGTCCACGTCGGGCGTGCCGCCCTCGCCCACCATGCTCGGCAGCGCACACTCGGCCTTCTTGGCCGTGCACGGCATCACGGACACCACGAACAAGCGCTCGGGCTCAACGCCCAGCACCTTGGCGTAGTATGTCTTGGCGATGGCGCCGAACATCTGCTGCGGCGACTTGGACGTGGACAGGCTGTCGACAAACTCCGGATAGCGCGCCTTCACAAAGCGCACCCAACCCGGGCAGCAGCTCGTAAACATGGGCCAGCCGCGGCTGTCGCCCTCGCCCTTGGCGGCCTTACCCAGGCGCTCGAGCAGCTCGGAACCCTCCTCCATAATGGTGAGGTCGGCCGAGAAATCGGTGTCGAACACGTACTCAAAGCCAACGCGGCGCAGTGCGCAGGCCAGACGCTCGACGGTTGCCTCCTCGCGAGATATGCCGAGCTCCTCGCCCCAGGCGCTGCGCACGGCAGGCGCGATCTGCACCAGCACGATCTTGTCGGGATTAGCGAGCGCGTCAAACACGGTCTCGGTATCGTCGCGCTCGCGCAGCGCGCCCGTCGGACAATGCGTGATGCACTGGCCGCACGCGACGCAATCGGTCTTGCCGATCGGTGCGCGCCCGCGGGTACCCACAGCGGTATGCGTGGCGCGGTTGGTCAGGTCCCAAATCCCTAGGCCCTGCACGCTCTCGCACACCTTGATGCAGCGCATGCATTTAATGCACTTGTCGTTTTCGCGGATGATGGGGAAATCGAAATCACAACCCTCGCCCGCCAAATGCCTTTGATACGGCAGATAGAAAATGCCCAGGTCGTTGGCGATGGTCTGCAGGTTGCAGTTGCCGCTGCGCACGCAGCTCGTGCACTGCGAATCGTGCTGGGACAGCAGCAGCTGCACGTTGGTGCGACGGGCCTCGCGGGCCTTGGGGCTGTTGGTGTGGACCACCATGCCGTCGAGCACGTAGTTGTTGCAGGCGGCAACCAGCTGGTCGCAGCCCTCAACCTCGACCACGCACACGCGGCAGCCACCGATCTCGTTCAGATCGCGCAGATAGCACAGGGTGGGAATCTGGATGCCGACGGACTTGGGCGCATCCAGGATCGTGGTATGCTCGGGCACCACGACCTCGCAGTTATCGATAATGAGCCTGACCATGTTGTGCGCTCCGTTTTCGCTGTTGTCGCCGACGGTGGTTTTGTTGAGCTCTACCATTCCAGGTTCCTCCCTCCGCGGAACGCGCCAAAGCCAAAGTGGTCGCAACGCAGGCAGCGGCTTGCCTCCTGGCGCGCCTCCTCCTCGGTAAGGCCCTGCTCGACCAGATTCCAATCGTGAATACGCTCGCCGGCCTCGCGCTCACCCAGCTCGCAGCGGCCGCACTCGTGCTTGCCCTTAAACTGGACGGTCGGCAGCTCCACGTCGAGCTTGATCTTGTGGTCGAAGCCCAGATAGCGGTCGATGTTTGCCGAAGCCACGCGGCCGGCGTTGATGGCACGGATGACGGTGGCGGGACCGGTCTGGCAGTCGCCGCCGCTAAAGAGGCCATCGAAGTTGGGCACGGCGCCGTCCGAATCGGTAACGACGCGACCCCACTTACAGGCGATGCCCATGTCCTCAAACGGCTTGGAATCGATGTCCTGGCCAATGGCCACAAACACGCGCTCGCAGGGAATGACGCGCTCGGGCGTGGCTGCGGCACGCGGGGCCGGACGCCCACGACGGGGCTCGCCGATAATCTGCGGCTGCACGCGCAGGCCGCTCACGTGACCCTCCTCGCCCGTCTCGATAGCGAGCGGGGCCGTGAGCTCCAGAACCTCGCAGCCCTCGGCCTGGGCGCCGGCAATCTCGGCATCCTGGGCCGTCATATCGCAGATGCGACGGCGGTAGACGATGCTTACCTTTTCGGCACCGCAGCGCACGGCGGAGCGTGCCACGTCCATGGCAACGTTGCCGCCGCCGATGACGCACACGCGCTGGCCGCTCAGGTCGGGCAGCTCGTCATCGCCGATGGCGCGCAGCATCTTGACGGCCGATTCCACGCCGGGCGCCTCTTCACCCGGAAGGCCGAGCTTCTTGTCACTGTGGGCACCGATGGCCAGGTAGACGGCATCGAACTCGTCGCGCAGACGGGCGAGCTCCTCGCCGCTCACGGAGTGGTCGAGCTCCACGTCGATGCCGGCGCTCAAGATCCAGTCGATCTCGGCCTGCAGGCGCTCGCGCGGCAGACGATAGCTGGGGATGCCGTAGCGCAGCATGCCGCCCAAGTGGTGGCGCTGCTCAAAAATGGTCACCTTGTGGCCCATCACGGCCAGGTAGTAGGCACAGGAAAGGCCGGCCGGGCCGCCGCCGATCACGGCGACGCGCTTACCGGTGTTGTCCACTACATGTGGCTTGTGGTCGTTGAGGTCGCTATGCTCAACGGCAAAACGCTTGAGGGCGAGGATGTTCATGGGGTCGTCGACCATGCCACGGCGGCAATGCATCTCGCAGGGATGCTCGCACACCAGGCCACAGACGAGCGGTAGCGGGTTGTTCTTGCGGATGACCTTGACGGCGTCGGCATAACGGCCTGCCTCGACGAGCGAGATGTAACCAGGAATGTCGACGTGCGCCGGGCAGCCCGAGACACACGGGACGCGAGCCTCGCGGTCAAAGCCGCAGGAGTGCTCGCGGATGTGGTGCTCAAAATCGTCGCGGAAGCCGCGAATGGCCGTGAGTGCCATGGCGCCAGCTTCGTAGCCGATGGCGCAGTCGCTCGAAAGGTAGATGGTGCGGGCCGTGCGCTCAATCAAGTTGAGCGTGGACTCGTCGGCGCGGCCCTCGAGCACATCGGCGAGCAGGTCGCTCAGCGCGCTCAGGCCCACGCGGCAGGGCGTGCACTTGCCGCAGCTCTGGGTGGAGCACAGGTTGACGAGCGCCGCCGTAAACTCGACGGGGCACGGGGCGAGTGAACTCACCGCCAGACGACGTCCGAGTGCATCGTGCAGGTCGTCCATGACGGCCTGAGCGTGGCTGCGTTCCATTACGTGCAGTCGAGCCATAAGATCCCCTCTCACATGGCAGCCCGGAGGCGAGGCCGGGCGAAATTGCTACACGCACAACACTGACCTAAAAAGTTGTTAGGTCTCCACGCAGTTCGGCAGGCGGTATAAAATGTCACCCTCAGCGGTGAAATAGAACATTACCGCAGATAAATGCCATATTTGATAAAACGCGTTACCAAATTGCAATATTCAATGTGAAAAAGAGCGCCTTACTATTTTTCCTTTTTGATCCGTTTTCCTCCGTCCCCTTCGGATCACATGATCCCTTGGGAACGGAGGAAAACGGATCGTTTTTGGTGCAAAAGGGCCAGGTTTGTTTGCACCAATCTCACTTGCGCTAGATGAAGAGCTCGCATTCCTTCCGCGCGACGCAAACCTTGCTCAGCATCTGGGAAACAGCGGATAGTTTGTTGGAATCAAGCTTGCGAGCACCTCGCGGACATACGGCGATGCAGCGCATGCAGGAGATGCACGCCTCGCCAGCTGCTCGTTTGGGGTCACTCTTGTCGATAGCGCAAACGGGGCACGCCGCGGCGCATGCACCGCAGGAGACACAATCCTCTGTTGCCTCGGGTGCCATGCGGTGACCTCCGGCTTGTTTATAAGGACGATTGCCGGGGATAGAGGGCCCGGACGCATCCTCAGCCAACAGCTTTTGCTGAATTTGCTGCGCAAACTCTGCGAGCTGCGCCGCATCCTGCGCATCCGGTCGCCCAGCAGCAAACTGACGAGCAACGGAATGCTCAGCAATAGCAGAAACCGCTGCAACAACCCTAAATACGGCGCGCTTCGCAACGTCCTCCAGCTCTACGAGCGTGTCCTCAAACGCGCGGTTTCCGTATACGCAAACCAAAACAGCCCGAGCCCCGTTGCCGCGCACCATGCCCAACCGGTCAGCCACCACAGCCGGGATTCTACCGGCATACGCCGGCACAGAGATTACGGCCACGTCGTCCTCAGTCATCGAGACAGCGCTGAAATCTAGCCCGCTATCGGCCAGATCGACGGTAACGGTATTCTTGCCCAGCGCCCCGGCCACAAGGCCAGACACCTTCCGCGTTCCACCCGTCGGACTAAACACAATTTCGAATACGCTCATCGAGGCACCCTCCCCTACGCCTGGCAACGCGTCAAGCCGCTTTCACATCCAGCCAGAGTATACGGCGCATGGGCTCCCCGTTTTGGTGCACCAAGCACCCCAATGCACCCACCCTACGCTGTCTGCCTCTTCGTTTTGTATAAATTACGGTACAGATTGCATATACTTACTGGATACCGCCGCGTTCTCCTGAGGTACCCCATCCCGGCACGTGCAAAAAACGGAGTATTCTGCAACGTGACCGCGCCAGCACCGCCGCGGGTGGGCAAAACTGTAGGGCGCCGTATCATTCTAAGTCCCGACATGGCGAGAATGACGCGCCCCTGCTCCGGAAAACGGCGAAATCTGACTCGGAACGCTCGCTAGGGATATCCGAAGGCCACCGTTGGCGACGTCGAATCATATGCAGACAACTCGAACTGCAGAATACTCCAAAAATGCACGGCGCACCCCATGGGACCCATTGCTGCATGGCAGAAAATAGGTCCTCGGCATCCCCCAGATGCATTCCCGAGAACATCACGTTTGAATTAGCGATGGACACGGCAAACAAAAGGGCCCGAGCGTTGTTTGCTCGGGCCCTTAGCTTGTCTCACGCTAGCGCGCGATGCGCATCTTACTTGCGCTTGC
>URGG01000108.1 GCA_900547345.1 uncultured Collinsella sp.
GTTCCAGATCCGAATGATCAAAACGCACCCTGGACAGCCTATTTTCCGACCACAGGCTGTCTCGAAGGCGGCAGTCCGAAAACACGGCATGGTCCAGCTTGCATTCCGCAAAGGAGGCGTAATCCAGCATGCAGCCGTCAAAGGCCACATTCATCAGCGCGCCCCGCATGATTTCCAGCCCCGTCATGCGGCAGCCCTGCAGGCGTGCCCGCTGAAACGCTGCGTTCGTAAGCCGCGCGTTGCTCCATTCGCACTTATCAAAGACGCAGTCCACGAAGCTGATTCGCTTGAAATCGTTATCGCCAAACCGGCAGCGCTCAAACACGCAGCCTCGCACGTCCAGCGTTTTGTCCGAAAAACCGGTCAGCTCCCCGTCCACAAAGCGCAGGTTTTCCAGGTCCTCGTCTCTGGCCAGCGCCACGGCTGCCGCCTCCGAAAGCGTGGGACTTTCCACAGGTTGCGCCGCCAGCACAGGTTCCGCCACCCTCCACCCGTCTTTCATGTGCATGCTCCCACTCCTCTCCCCTTTTGTCCATTATAGGGGGCTGCGTCCTCCGCCGCAAGCCTCCATTGCCCTGATGAGGAAAATCATTCGTTGTCATCCCAGTCCGTGCGTGCTATAATAAATGCCATTAAGAGGTTATAGGATAAGGAGGAACATGCGATGAAGCGCAGAATCGGCATTTTGACCAGCGGGGGCGACTGCCCCGGCTTGAATGCGGCCCTACGCGGCGGGGCGCCTGCCGCCTGTGCGGGATTCTCGCTGGGCGAGGTCGCCGCGCTCACCTTTGCAGGAGCGTTCGATACGCGAGCGGGCTTTGAGCTCGTGTGCGAGCGCGCGGCGCTGATGGCCGCGGCTGCCGAGCGTCACCCCGGCGGTATGCGCGCCGTCATCAAGCTTGATGCGGCGCAAGTCGAGAACCTGGCTGCGCAGGCCGGCGAGGATTGCTGGCCGGTCAACTACAACAGCCCGCAGCAGACGGTTGTTGCCGGAGCGCCCGAGGCGCTGCAGGAGCTCGACGCCTTGGTAAAAGAGGCTGGTGGCCGGGCCATGAAGGTCGCGGTGTCGGGTGCATTCCATAGCTCCTATATGGCCGAGGCGACTGAGGGACTGGCGACGTATATCCAAGCCGGCCACGCGCCGTCTCCGCTGCTGATTCCTGTTATGGCAAATATGACGGCGGCGCCCTATCCGGCGGACCCGCGAGCAGCATCGGATGTCTTGGCCAACCAGGTGAGCCATCCCGTGCGCTGGGTCGACACGCTGCATACTCTGCAGGATCAGGGCATCGACACGTTTATTGAGGTCGGCCCCGGCAAAACGCTGTCCGGCCTGGTCAAGCGTACGTTGAGCGACGTTCGTGTGTATTCGTGCGAAACGGCCGAGCAGGTCGCAGCTATTGCCGACGAGCTCGCATAGTTCACAGGGCTGTAACCCGAAAGGAATGACATGGGCAACTTGAACAACGGCGCGCTCGAGCGCAACGACTCACGTCGCGTGGCGCTTGTCACGGGCGGCTCGCGCGGCATCGGTCGCGCTTGTGCCGTGGGCCTGGCGGAGGACGGCTTTGATATCGCCGTCGTCTATGCCGGTAGCGCAGATGCAGCGCGCGAGACGTGCGAAGCCTGCGAGGCGGCTGGCGCCACGGCGCGCGCATATCAATGCGACGTGGCCGATCCCGCTGCCGTCAACGCGTGCGTGGAAACGGTCCTCAACGACTTTGGCTCCATTTGGGCGCTCGTCAACAACGCCGGCATCACCCGCGATGGCCTGCTCATGCGCATGGGCGATGACGCCTTCGACCGCGTGCTCGATGTCAATCTCAAGGGCACGTTCAATACGACGCGCGCGCTCACCAAGACCTTTATGCGCCAGCGCGGCGGTTGCGTCATCAACATGAGCTCGGTTGTGGGCCTGATGGGCAATGCCGGGCAGGCCAACTACGCCGCCTCCAAGGCGGGCGTCATCGGTCTGACCAAGGCGGTGGCGCGCGAGCTTGCGCCACGCGGCGTACGAGTGAACGCGGTCGCCCCCGGGTTTGTCGAGACCGATATGACGGCAAAGCTATCGGATAAGGTTCGCGCGGCAACCGAGGAGCAGATTCCCCTAAAGCGCATGGCGCACCCCGAGGAAGTGGCCGGCGTGGTGCGCTTTTTGGCGAGTGATGCGGCTGCCTACATTACGGGCGAGGTCGTGCGCGTCGACGGCGGAATGGCGATGTAGAAACCAGGGCCGAACAACGGCTTGAATGAGGAGACCATGATGGAACAGAGAGTTGCAATCACCGGTATCGGTGCCGTATCGCCGCTCGGTAACACGGCGCTTGCTACCTGGGCGGCCATGTGCGCCGGCACGTGCGGCATCGGCCCGATCACGCACTTCGATACCGATGCGTTTGCCGTTAAGGTGGCGGCCGAGGTCAAGGGTTTTGACGGCAACGAGTACTTTGGCAAGCGTGACGCCAAGCACCTGGACCCCTGCGTTCAGTTTGCCCTGGCAGCGTCGGACGAGGCCATGCACGATGCGGGCTTTGATGTCGAGGGCGCCATCGATCACGAGCGCCTGGGCGTCTACGTGGGTTCAGGCGTGGGCGGCATGCAGACACTCGTCGACAACGTCCACACGATTGCCGATCGGGGGCCTCGCCGTGCATCGCCCTATATGATCGCGATGATGATCCCCAATATGGCTTCGGGCAATATCGCAATCCGCCACAAGGCAAAGGGCCCGACCCTGCCCGTGGTGACCGCCTGCGCGACCTCGGCACATGCCGTGGGCGAGGCGTTCCGCGCCATCAAGCATGGTTATGCCGATGCGATTCTCGCCGGCGGCGCCGAGGCCGCAATCATCCCCGATGCCGTTGCGGGCTTTACATCCTGCCGTGCTCTCACCACTAATCCTGACCCGTCGACGGCTTGCCGCCCGTTCGATGCAGACCGCGACGGCTTTGTGATGGGCGAGGGCGCCTGCGTGCTGGCACTCGAGAGCATGGAGCATGCGCAGGCGCGCGGTGCGCACATTTATGCCGAGGTCGTGGGTTACGGCAACACCGATGATGCCTACCACATCACGAGTCCCGACCCGGACGCGGCAGGCATCGCCCGTGCGATATCGCTGGCGGTGGCCGAGGGCGACGTTAAGCCTTCCGAGGGCCTCTACATCAACGCTCACGGCACCTCGACCAAGCTCAACGATTCGTCCGAGACGGCGGGCATTAAGCGTGCGCTTGGCGAGGATGCGGCGCGCGCCGCGCACGTCTCGTCGACCAAGTCGATGACCGGCCACATGATCGGTGCCACGGGCGCCATCGAGGTCATGGCCTGCGCCATGGCGCTCGAGCAGAGCGTGGTGCCCCCGACCATTAACTACCACACACCCGATCCCGCCTGCGATCTTGATTACACGCCTAATCGCGCGGTTCGCGCCGATCTTACCTGGGCGCTTTCGACCAACCTGGGCTTTGGCGGGCACAACGCCGCCATCGCGCTGCGTAGATATACGAGGAGCTAGAGCATGGATTCCAAAAGAATTGCCGAGATAGCCGATGTTATGGAGGACCGCGGCCTCACGCGCGTACGCGTTGAGGAGCCCGATGGCACCGCGGTCGAACTCGAGCGCGCGAGCGCCACGCAGCCGGTCGCCGTGCCCATGCCTATGCCGGGTGCCGTGACTGCTCCGGCGGTGGCTCCTGTCGCCATGCCTGCCACCGCACCGGAACCCGCCGCGCAGACACCTACCGCCGTGTCGGAGCCTAAGGGCACCGAGGTGACCGCTCCCATGGTCGGCGTTTTCTATGCTGCCCCGGCGCCGGGCGACGAACCGTTTGTGCACGTGGGCTCCAAGGTCAAGGCCGGCGAGACCCTCTGCATCATCGAGGCCATGAAGGTTCTCAACGAGGTGACGGCCGAGGCAGACGGCGAGGTGCTCGAGATCTGCGTGGTCGACGGCGACCTCGTGGAGTTTGGCAGCTGCCTCATGAGGATCGGATAGGTGATGTCCATGAACAAAGAAGAGCTCAAGAAGCTGTTGCCGCATCGTGAGCCGATGCTTTTGCTTGACGAAGCCGAGCTGGTGGGCGACGAGGCCCACGGCAAGATCACGATTACGGGCGACGAGTACTTTTTGCAGGGGCATTTTCCGGGAAACCCGGTGGTCCCCGGCGTGATTCAGTGCGAGATGCTCGCCCAGAACTGCTGCGTGCTGCTGATGGGCGATGAGGAGGCGCGCGGCGCGACGCCGTTCTACACGAGTCTGGACAAGGTGCGCTTTAAGCGTCCGGTGCGCCCGGGCGACACGGTGGATCTGGTGTGCTCCATCACGCGTGCGCGCGGGCCGTTCCGCTTTGCGACGGGTACTGCGAGCGTTAACGGTGAGGTTTGCTGCCGCGCCGATATGTCTTTTGCACTCATGCACGAAAAGTAGGGAAGTTTTCATGTTCGACAAAGTGCTCATCGCCAACCGCGGCGAAGTCGCGGTCCGTGTTATCCGCGCGTGCCGCGATATGGGCATCAAGACCGTCGCCGTTTATTCCACGACCGATGCGGACGCGTTGCACGTGCAGCTTGCCGACGAGGCGTATTGCATCGGCGGCCCGCGTCTTGCCGAGAGCTACCTCAACGACGATGCCGTGCTCACCTGTGCCGTAAAGTCGGGAGCTAAGGCAATTCATCCCGGCTATGGCTTTTTCTCCGAGAAGGCGAGCTTCGTGCGAGACTGCGACAAGTATGGCCTGGCGTTTGTCGGTCCTTCGGCCGAGGTGATCGACAGCATGGGCGACAAGGACGCCGCACGTCGAACGGCTGCCGCGGCGGGCGTGCCCATCGTTCCGGGCTGCGATTTGCTCAAAAGCCCCGAGGAGGCAACGGCCGAGGCCGAACGCATTGGCTGCCCCGTGCTTATTAAGGCGCGTGCCGGGGGTGGCGGTCGCGGCATTCGCAAGGTCGAGCGCGTGGAAGATGCGGCAAAGGCGTTTATCGAGGCGCGTGCCGAGGGCGAGGCCGTTTTTGGCGACGGCGAGTGCTACATGGAGAAGTTTGTCGCGCCGGCGCACCACGTCGAGGTGCAGATTATGGCCGATAAGCAGGGCCATGTGTTTTCGCTTGGCGAGCGTGAGTGCTCGGTGCAGCGCCGCAACCAAAAGCTGATCGAGGAGAGCCCCGCGCCGTGCCTCGACGGACACGACGACATTCGTGCTCGCATGCACAAGGCAGCGCGTGACCTGGCTCGTGCCGTCGGCTACGAAGGAGCCGGTACCATCGAGTTCCTGTATTCGGACGACGGCAATTTCTACTTTATGGAAATGAACACGCGCTTGCAGGTGGAGCATCCGGTTACGGAGTTTGTGACCGATACCGACCTGGTCAAGTGGCAGGTGGGCGGGGGAGCGGGCGGCACGGCCGAGCGC
>URGG01000109.1 GCA_900547345.1 uncultured Collinsella sp.
TCGGGTCGCAAAGCCGGCGTCGAATGCCTGGCGTGCCAGGGCCTCGTTGCAGGCAAGAGCCAGCGTGTGACCGTCGACCAGGTCGAGCGAGCTCTTGCCGCGTAGACGGTCGACACCGGAGCGCGCGACGACGATGTTGTCGAAGCCCTCGGTCTTGTAGCCCTCGATGATTACCACGTCGACATCGTTGTAGCGTGACAACAGCTCGCGCGCGGGCATCTCGTCCTCCTCGCGCGTGTCGGCGTACTCCGCCCAGCGCGTGGCGCAGATAAGGCCCACGTGCTTGGAGCCGGCCTGGTGATGGCGCCACGTATCCTTAGCAGGTACATCGATATCAAAGCCGTGGTGCCCGTGATGCTTGAGCGAACCCACGCGCAGGCCGCGGCGGGTGAGCTCGGCGATAACCTTCTCGACGAGCGTGGTCTTGCCCGAGTTTTGGTAGCCGATAAACGCGATCGCGGGGACGACCGGTGTCGGAGCTGCGGGTGCGACGGCGGCAGGTGCGCTCGCGGGCGCGGCACCGTCAGCGGCCACGGCCTCAACAGCAGCGGCCTGACGCTCTGCACGATCCCACACGCCCGAGCGGCCGCCCTCCTTGTGCAGCAGGCGAACGTCGACGATCTCCATGCCGCGATCGACCGCCTTGCACATGTCGTAGATGGTTAGGCACGCGGCACTCGCGCCGGTCAGAGCCTCCATCTCGATACCAGTCTTGCCCGTCACGCCGGCCGTAACCAGTACGTGAAAGCCAACCTGCCCGTCCGCACGCGCCGGCGCCCAACCCTCGGGCACGTCCTCGGCCGGCGTCCCCGCCGGAGCGATGGGCGCAATGTCGCACTTGCTCTTGGTAATGAGCAGCGGATGGCACATGGGGATGATATCGCTCGTGCGTTTGATGGCCATAATGCCCGCCACGCGCGCGCAGGCAAGCACGTCGCCCTTTTTGGCGCGGTCCTGCAGCACCATGGCTTGCGTCTCGAGATGCATGAGGATAGTACCCTCGGCGATGGCGATACGATGGGTCTCGGCCTTGTCGGACACGTCGACCATGCGCACCTCGCCCTTGGCGTCCACGTGCGTCAGCTCGTCGCGGCGGGCGTCGCGGGCGGGCTCGGTAGCAGCGCTGGCAGTCGGCTGCGCGGACGCGTCGGCGTTGCCAGCATTCGCCGCAGCCGTGGCTTTATGGGCAGACATCGCGGCCCTGCGAGCGGCCTTGGTGGCATCGGCGTACCTGCTCTTGGCCATATGATCATCCTCCGATTTGGGACATAAATCGTTGCGTGCCCTCAATTATCGCGTGTTCCTGCGGTTTGTGGGCCACGGCATCGCGCCAAATAGAAAGTACCTGCATATCATCACCGCGGCGCAGTGCCTCACGCACCGAATACTCGGCATCGCTGAACAGGCACGGACGCACGTTGCCATCGGCCGTCAGGCGCAGACGGTTGCAATTCGCGCAAAAATGATTGGACATGGCGCTAATGAAGCCGACCGTTCCCGCCGCGCCCGGAAAGTGCCAATAGCGCGCAGGGCCCGCGCCGGCAGGAGCGTCGTTGATGCCGAGCGGCTCAAGCTCACCCAGGCCAACCGCAGCGGCCCCGGCATTGATGCGCGCTCGCAGCTCGTCACTCGGCACGGTGTCGCTTGCGTCCCACAGCTCGGGATTGAGCGCGGGCGCATGCGGGTCCACGGCGCAATGCGAGCTCGTGTGCTCGTCGCCGATGGGCATGTATTCGATAAACCGCAGGTGGATAGGGCGATCGACCGTCAGGCGCGCGAGGGCAGCTACATCCTGGTTAAGCCGGCGCACAACAACGCAGTTCACCTTAACGGGCTCAAAGCCCCAAGCCAGCGCCGCATCGATGCCGGCCATGGTCTGCTCGAGCCGACCCAGGCGCGTGATCTTTCCAAACAGCGAGGGGTCGAGTGTGTCGAGCGAGATGTTGACGCGGTTAAGCCCGGCATCTTTGAGCTGCGGCGCCAGCTTGGGTAGCAGGGCGCCATTGGTGGTGAGCGAGATGTCCTCGATCTGCGGAATCGCGCGGATGTCACGAATGAGCGGGATAATACGGCGGCTGACCAGCGGCTCGCCACCAGTCAGGCGCACGCGGCGAATGCCCTCTCCCGCCACCAGACGCACAAAACGGGCGATTTCCTCGGCGCTGAGCAGCTCGTCGTGCGCGCGGGGCGCCACGCCATCGGCCGGCATGCAATAGATGCAGCGGAAATTGCACTTGTCGGTAACGGCAATGCGCAGGTAGTTGATATCGCGGCCAAAGCCGTCATGTTGCACGTGCCCGTCCACGCAGCCCTCCCCTCACGCGGCGTTTTATTCTTCGGAAAACATAATACCCCACGAGAGAATCATGCCGACACCCGTACGACAGGACAGGCCACTTCGAGCAAAACCGGTTTCCCAAGCCCATCCTCAGCATACAAACCATCACAACATTCGATGCTTTTCCCGTTTTTGGCAAAAAACGTCGAATGTTGTGATGGTTTGCCTGCCCACGGCACCCCGCAGAAGGACCAAAGCGCCCCTAAAGGCCGCCGTCCCAGTGCCGAATCACGAATTCTCGCAGGTCGTTCTGACGTTTCTGGAACGCTTCGCTTCGGTCGCACTTAAGACCCATAGCGAGTGCGATGGCGTTCGTCGCCCGGTGCAATTGCAGCTGGTGGGCAAACTGAGTCCCGGTGAGGACGATCATTCTAAAGCCCAGCGCGCTCAGCACGGTCATACGCTCCGCATCCGACGCGCTGCGCTGTTTATCAAGATGGTCCGAGCCGTTGTATTCAATCCCCGTACCGCTCGCAGGCGCATATACGTCGATCTCGAAATATCCGGCCTTTGCGAGATACCTGAACTCGTTGGGAACATCGACCCGATGGTTGAGCTCGATCTTGGCGTATCCCAGCCCTCCCTGGGAACGTTTTGCTACGACCATGATTGCGGTGGCCGTCTCCATAGGCGATCGTGCGCCATCGTGCACGCGCTTGAGCACGGCAGCCGCGCGTATGGCCCCCTGACGAGATCGGTTCTCATTGCAATAAGCAATCAAGCCGGCAACGGTATACCTCTGCCCCATCTCGATATAATCGCCTGTCGACAGATGATTCAAATGGTATCGGGCGCAGATTTCGTAGCCATATTCCAGCTGCTCGGGCTCACTCATCCACGAACCCGCTTGGACAAAGCACATGGCCTCATCAACCACTAGAAGGCCCTCTGCCACCTCGATAAGATGGCCTGGAGGTACCGGCGCCCCAAACACGTGGCACCTAAATCCAGCCGGCGTCGAGCGCTCAAAATCAAAGTTGACGAGCGTGTCGATATGATCGAGCTCTTCTCGTGGAATACCGAGCGAAACCAGATAGTCGGTAACGATTCCAACTGCCGTTGAAGCCCTCAGCCCCTTGGCATCGAGTCCCAATTTGGGCAGGCTCGCGGTCGGCTCCGCCTCGTTAGCAAGCGAGTCCTCATCGTATAGGCTGCTTGCTCGCGAGAGCGGCTCGGACGGGCGCGCCACGTTGTGGTACAGCCAGGCAGTCTTATGGGACAGGACGATCGGCAGGTCCATGAGCCCTCCAATGGAGTCGGATAACCAACCTTATTCCCCTGCCCACGGGTCCGCACACCTTCGCGCGCAAGAAAGCGATTCCACCCGGTCGAGCGGCAGAAAAACCATCACAACATTCGATGCTTTTCCCGATTTTGGCAAAAAACGTCGAATGTTGTGATGGTTTGAGGCGAGGTGAGGGGCACGGAGGGCCAAAGCATCGTGCTTGGAGCGTGACTATTTTTTTTCGCCCCACTGCCGACACAAACCTTGACTCTACAATCGTTGTAGGGTTTTCACTACACTGGTATGTAAACAGACCCAGCCAGAAAGCCCCGCCCATGGAACACGACCTCACACGCGGCAATGTCCTTAAGACCATCGCGGTCTTTGCCCTGCCCTATATGCTCTCGTACTTTTTGCAGATGCTCTACGGCATGGCCGACCTGTACATGATGGGGCAGTTTAGCGGCGCCGCCGGCATCACCGCCGTGGGCAATGGCGCGCAGACGCTCTATATCATTACCGTGACGCTCGTGGGCCTGGCCATGGGAACGACGGTTATCGTCGGCCACGCTGTGGGTTCACGCCGTTTCGACCGCGCCGAGACCGCCATCGGCAACACCATTACGCTGTTTATGGGCGTCTCGGTGGTGCTGGCCGCTGTCCTGCTCGCACTGTGCCCGCAAATCGTGGCGCTCATTGGCACGCCGGCCGAGGCAGTCGAAGGCACCGCCGCCTACCTGCGTATCTGCTTTGTCGGCATTCCCTTTATCGCCGCGTACAACATTCTTTCGGCCATCTTTCGCGGGCTGGGCGATTCGCGCTCGCCTATGTACGTGATCGGCGTGGCATGCATCATCAACATCGCGCTCGACTTTCTGTTTATCGGCCATATGGGACTCGGCCCCGTGGGCGCGGCGCTCGGCACGGTAACCGCGCAGACGGCCAGCGTTGCGCTCGCGCTCGTGTGGCTTAAGAGCCGCCATACGAACATCCACGTTAAGCGCAGCGACCTGCGCCCCCAGCCCGAGGTGCTCGGCAGCATTCTTAAGATCGGCGTGCCCGTGGCCGTGCAGGACGGCTGCATCCAGGTGGCGTTTATGTTCATCACCGTCATCGCCAACCATCGCGGCCTGGTCGACGCCGCCGCCGTGGGCCTGGTCGAGAAGATGATCAGCTTTTTGTTCATTGTGCCGAGCTCCATGGGTGCCACCGTCAGCGCGCTCACGGCGCAAAACGCCGGCGCAGGCAAGGGCGATCGCGCGCGTCAGGTGCTCAAAGATGCCATGACGATCTCGGTGGTGTACGGCTGCCTGATCACGGTGCTGATGTGGCTGGTGGCTCCGGCGTTTATTGGCTTTTTTGCCAAGGACGCTGCAGTAGTCGCGGCCGGCACCGGCTATATGCGCAGCTACATTTTCGACGCGATTTTTGCCGGCATCCACATTTGCTTTAGCGGCTTTTTCGCTGCGTATGGCAAGAGCTACATCGGCTTTGCGCACAACGTGCTGGCCGTGGCGCTCATTCGCGTGCCGGGCGCGTGGCTGCTGTCGAATGCCTATTCCGATACGTTGTTTCCCATG
>URGG01000110.1 GCA_900547345.1 uncultured Collinsella sp.
CCCCAGACGGTCGAGTCCATCAACCACGCCAAGGCCGCCGGCGTACCCATCGTCGTCGCCGTCAACAAGATCGATAAGCCGGGTGCCAACCCCGACCGCGTGCGCCAGGAGCTCACCGAGTACGGTGTCATCCCCGAGGAGTGGGGCGGACAGAACATGTTCGTCAACATCTCGGCGAAGCAGAAGATCGGTATCGACGATCTGCTCGAGACCGTGCTGCTCCAGGCCGATGTACTCGAGCTCAAGGCCAACCCGGACACCTTTGCCTCCGGCAACGTCCTCGAGGCCAAGCTCGACAAGGGCCGCGGCTCGGTCGCTACCGTGCTCGTGACCCGCGGTACCCTGCACGTGGGCGATACGCTGGTCGCCGGCCTCACCTACGGCCGCGTCCGCGCCATGCTTGACCCCAAGGGCCGCGCCGTCACCGAGGCCGGTCCCTCCGACGCCGTCGAGATTTTGGGTCTGCAGTCCGTGCCCAACGCCGGCGACGAGTTCCGCGTGTTCGAGGACGAGCGCGAGGCACGCGCCCTGGCCGATGAGCGTTCGCTCAAGGCCCGTATCGAGGAGCAGAGCCGCGTCAAGCACGTCACGCTCGAGAACCTCTTCGAGACCATCGCCGACGCCGAGGTCAAGGAGCTCAACCTGATCATCAAGGCCGACGTCCAGGGCTCCATCGAGGCTCTTCAGGACTCGCTCGACAAGATGGATCAGTCCGAGGTCCGCATCAACACGATTCACTCCGCCGTTGGTGCCATCAACGAGACCGACGTCGTCCTGGCCGACGCCTCCAACGCCATCATCATCGGCTTTGGCGTCCGTCCCGACGGTAAGGCCCGCTCCGCCGCCGAGCGCGAGGGCGTCGAGATCCGTTGCTACGACGTCATCTACAAGTGCCTCGAGGAGCTCGACGCTGCCCGTATCGGCATGCTCAAGCCCACCGAGGTCGAGGTCTCCACGGGTACCGCGACCGTCCTGGACACCTTCAAGGTGCCCAAAGTCGGTATCGCCGCCGGTGTCCGCGTCGAAGAGGGCGAGATCGCCGCGACCGATTCCGTGCGTCTGGTGCGCGACGGCATCGTGGTCTTCAACGGCAAGATCGCCTCGATGCGCCACTACAAGGACGAGGCCAAGAGCCTCAAGAGCGGTTCCGAGGGCGGCATTGGCCTGGAGAACTTCCAGGACATCAAGCCCGGCGACCAGATCGAGGGTTACCGCATCGACCAGGTTGCCCGTACCGAGTAGGGGGTAGCGCTATGAAGCAAACGCAGGCAACCCGCCGTCTGGGCGAGCAGCTTCGCGAGAAGCTTGGTTATATCCTGCTCTTTGAGGTTTCCGATCCGCGTCTCGACCTGGTTACTTTGACCGCGGTCGAGGTCGCGGTGGACCGTTCGTTCGCGCGCGTGTTCGTGTCGTGCGATGCGAGCCGCTACGACGAGGTCATGGAGGCGCTCGCAAGCGCCAAGGGCCGTATTCGCAGCCTGTTGGCTCGCTCGCTCGATTGGCGTGTCACGCCCGAGCTCGATTTTCGCATCGATCGTTCGACCGATGAGGCCGAGCGCATCACGCGTGCGCTGGAAAACGTTCCCGCCACGCTTGCGATCGAAAAGGACGAGGACGGCTATCCGATAGCGGATGCCGCCCAGGAGGCAGCTTTAGATGACTAATTCCGCCGACCTCGCCTCGTGCGAGTCTGCAGATATTCAGCGACGCATCCTCGAGCTCATCGAGGGTGCGTCCTCCATTGCGATTTCGGGACATACTTCTCCCGATGGCGATGCCTTGGGCTCCGTATTGGGTCTGGGCCTTTCGCTCATGAAGTTTTTCCCCAACAAGGACATTGCCCTGCTGCTGGCAGACGATGACCCGGTTCCGCGCATCTACCGCTTTATGGAGGGTGCCGACCGTCTGGTGCCGGCATCTGCGTATACCGGCAATCCGGACCTGTTCATCTCGGTGGACGTGCCGGTCGTCGAGCGCCTCAATAATTCCGCCGAGGTGCTTCGTCGCTCCAAGCATGTGGTGTGCTTCGATCATCATCCGGCGCGCGAGGAGTTTGCCGAGCTGAGCCTGAGGCGCGTCGATGCCGCGGCCTGCGCCATGATCATCGACCGCTTCTTGGACAATTGCGGCATTGTCGCACGTGATGGCGTTGCGACCTGCCTGCTGTGTGGCTTGGTTACCGATACCGGCCGTTTTCAGTACCAAAACGCCGATGCCGCCGCGTTCCATGCAGCCTCGCGCCTGGTGGCGCACGGTGCCGATCCGGCGCGTGTTGCGCTCGAGGTCTACCAGAGCATGCGCGTTGAGTTTTTGCACCTCAAGTCCATTGTCATGGGTCGCATTAAGACGGTCGCGCATGGGCGCGTGGCGTATAGCTATGCCTACCAGAGCGACCTTGAAGCCTGCGGCGTCACCTCGGACGAGTGCGACGGCCTGGTCGATGTGGTGCGTTCGGTGATGGGCGTCGAGGTCTGCATGTTCTTAAAGGGCATTGAGGGCGATACCAAGGTGCGTGGCAACCTGCGCTCCAAGGGCGACCTCGATGTGTCCGAGATTGCTGCCAATTTTGGCGGTGGCGGGCATCATGCCGCCGCCGGCTTTTCCAACAACGGAACAATTCTCGAGACGCTCACCGTGGCACTTCCCATGCTGGCCGAGCTGGTAGGGGAGGATCCCGCTTCGGTGACCGTCGAGCTTTAACTTTTTGGATGGTACATGGCTCGTCGTACGCCTTCACAACTGAATATGCTGCTCGCTGTCGATAAGCCGGTGGGCTGCACGTCCCACGATGTGGTCTCGCAATGCCGACGCGCCCTCCATGAGCGGCGTGTCGGCCATGCCGGCACGCTCGACCCCATGGCATCTGGCGTCATGGTGGTGGGTGTGGGCCAGGCCACCCGTCTGCTGGGCATGCTCACGCTCGATACCAAAAGCTACGTCGCCGATATTTCGTTTGGCGCCGAGACCAATACCGATGATGCGGAGGGCGAGGCGGTCCGCACGGTGGCTGTTGCCAACGAGCTCCGCGATCCTGCCTATGCTCGTGAGCGCTTGGCCGCCATGCTGGGCCCGCAGATGCAGGTGCCGCCGGCGTTTTCTGCTATCTCGGTCAATGGCGTTCGCGCCTACAAGTCTGCTCGCGAGGGCAATGCGGTGGACCTACCTCCGCGCCCCGTCGAGGTCTATGCCGCCGACCTGATTGCCGTGGGCGGCGAAGGTGATACGTGTGTGTGGACCGTGGCGTTCTCGGTGAGCAAGGGCACCTATATCCGTGCGCTCGCTCGCGACCTGGGCCGCGCTTGCGATAGCGCCGCGCATATTTCCGCACTTCGTCGCACCGCATCTGGTGTTGTTTCCATTGGCGCCTGTCATGCGGTGGAGGAGCTTTCTCCCGAGTCCGCCGCTGGCTTTGCCCTGGATCCCATTGCGGCCTTGGGCGCCATGCGTGTTGACTTGCCGGGCAATCTTGCCGACGACCTGCTCTGCGGCCGTCGCATTCCCGTTGAGCGTGCGCTTGCCGATTTCGATGTCTCGAAGGCGCTGTTTGCGCTGGTGCTCGATGGGGGACTCAAGGCGCTCGCCCGCATTGAGAGTGGCCGCTTTGTTATGGAGCACGTGTTTCCGCAGGCAATCGGCGGTGTTCGATGATGTTGTCCGCTCATGAGCTCGCGCGTGTCTTTTTCGCGGGCGAGTCGGACGAGGCTCGCATCGTTGCTGCCGATACGTTTGATGAGTGTGAGCACTTGGGTGCCGCATCGATTGCCATCGGCGTGTTCGACGGCGTTCACCGTGGACACCAGGAGCTCATTGCGGCGCTTGTCCGGGATGCCCGTGCCCATGGCTGCAAGGCGGTAGTAGTTACCTTCGATCCCGACCCGGACGTCGTGGTGAGCCCTTCGCCCGCTCAAAAACTGATGACGACGGCCGACCGTCTGCATGCCTTGGCTCAGACCGGGGTCGATGCGGTGGTGGCCGTTCCCTTTACGTCTGAGGTTGCGGCGCTTGACCATGTTGATTTTCTCTCGCTGGTGTCGCGTCTGGTCGACATTCGATCGATTCGCGTTGGCAGTGACTTTAGGCTGGGTCGTGGCGGTGCTTCTGGTGTTGCCGAGATGCGCTCCTGGGGTTCCGAGCACGGCGTTGACGTGTATGGTCACGACCTGCTTTGCGAGGGCGGTGAGGCCATTTGCGCCACCCGCATTCGTCATGAGCTGGGACAGGGCCATGTGGAGCTTGCTGCTGGGTTACTCGGCCGTCCGTATATGGTGCGTGGCGGTGTTATTCGCGGCCGTCACGAGGGTTCTGGCATGGGCTTTCCCACGGCAAACTTGCAGGTTCCCGACGGCATTCAGGTGCCAGCCGATGGCGTGTATGAGGGTCTGGTGCTGGTCGATGACACCGCGTGGCCCGCTGCTGTGAACGTCGGCCTGCCGCCAACGTATGCTGACGATGCGGCATCTGCGCATCTCGAGGCTAATTTAATTGGTTATACGGGCGACCTGTACGGCGCTTCCGTTTCGCTGGCGTTTACGCGCTGGCTGCGTCCCTCGCGTGTGTTCGATTCGCTGGATGAGTTGATCGCGACCGTCGAGGGTAATATCGAGGATATTCGTCACAACTTGGGCGATCAGGGGGTGAGCATCCGTGATTAGCGATGAGGAAAAAGACCAGGTACGCGCTGCGTCTGACCTGGTTGCCATCGTGCAGGAAACGGTCGAGCTCAAGCCTCGCGGCCATGAGTTTTGGGGATGCTGCCCCTTCCATGGCGAGAAGACGCCGTCCTTCCACATTATCCCCGCCACGCAGGTGTGGCATTGCTTTGGTTGCGGCGAGGGTGGCGACGTTTTCACGTATATCATGAAGCGCGAGAACCTGAGCTTTCCCGAGTCAATCCGTTACTTGGCCGATCGCGCGGGTATTGAGCTGCATGACACCGGAGATCGCCGCGAGCGCGGCACCAAGCGTGCCCGCATCTACGATCTGTGCGCCGAGACCGCCCAGTTCTACCACACCATGCTCATGCGCGGTAAGGACGGCCGTCCGCGCGAGTACTTTGCCAGCCGCGGCATGGGCGGCGAC
>URGG01000111.1 GCA_900547345.1 uncultured Collinsella sp.
ACAGCCCCTCTGGCTTCGATGTGTGTGGAGTGGCCCGTTAGTAACCCTGGCCGTAGCCCTGACCCTGGCCCAGCAGCTCCTCCAGATACTGGCGTAGTTGCTCGTCGGTGATGCTACCGTTGCCGGTGTCGGTCGCACTGTCGTCCTGCTGCTGATTCTGAAGCTCCTCGTCGGAGCCCAGCTCGACGGTGACCTTCTTCTCTTCCTTGCCGCGCACGAGCGTGATCTCGACCTTCTCGCCCACCTCGTGGCTACGCAGCGCAATAATCAGACCATCGGCACTCGTGATCTCGTCATCGCCCAGCTTGGTGATGACGTCGCCCTCCTGAATTCCGGCCTTAGCAGCAGGACCATCCTCAACGACGCTCGCCACATACGCGCCGCTATCGGTGCTCAGCTTGTTGGTACGGGCGTTGAGCGCGTTGACGCTCGAAAGCGTAGCGCCCATGTACGGATGCACCGGCGTCTTGCCGTCGATGATCTGGTCGGCAATGTTCTTGGCGTAGTTAACCGGAATGGCAAAACCCACGCCCGAGCTGGAGCCCGAGTAGCTCTCGATAAGCGAATTGATACCCACGAGCTCGCCGTTGTCGTTGACGAGCGCGCCGCCGGAGTTGCCCGGGTTGATGGCGGCATCGGTCTGGATCATGTTGGCATAGATGGTGTTACCGCTAGTAGAGCTCATGGCCGTGGAGCGATACAGCGCCGACACGATACCCGTGGAGACAGACTGCTCGTTGCCGAACGGCGAGCCGATCGCCATGACCCACTCGCCCACGTTGAGCTTGGAGGAGTCACCGATCTCAATCGGCGTGAGCTTGGAAGCGTCAGCATCCTTGAGCTTAATGACGGCGAGGTCGCTCGAAGCATCGTTGCCCACGAACTCGGCCTCGTAGGTGGTGCCGTCGTCCATGGTCACCACGTACTGGTCATAGCCATCGACCACGTGGTTGTTGGTGAGAATATGGCCCTCGGTATCGAGCACCACGCCCGAACCGACGCTGCCCGAGCTGTCCGACTCATCGGCAGACTGCGAAAGCGAGCCATTCTGGCTGCCGCTCGAAGTGGCGGTAATGGAAACCACAGAGGGCAATGCCTTGGCAGAAACGGCCTCAGCCAACGTGGTGTCCTCGGAGTCGATCGTGATCTTTTGCGTCGATGAGCCCGAAGCGCCCGCCGTCACGGCATTCTTGCCGCCGCCGATATCGAGCGTACCGCTCATAATGAGCGCAATGACCAGCAGGGCGCCGCAGGCACAGCCGGCGAGTGCCGTAATAAAGATCGGCAGCTTTTTGGTCTTAGTCTTGACCACTGTGTGCTTGTTTACAACCTGCTGGCCGCCCAGCGGCTTGCCGGTCTGTGTGTCGTAAGCCTGCACGTAGGGAATGTTGCTGCCGGCAGGCGTCGACTCCACCTGCACGCGCGGCTGCTGCTGAGTCTCGCCGGCATTGCCCGCATCCTGGGGACGCTGGGAATCGTACTCGCTCATAGCTGCGATCCTTTCGTCAAATAACCAAAGGCCCGCCAAACATGTGGCGGGCCATCATTGTTCACGTTGAGTTGTACCCCAATATGCGGGCGAACGTGTATGAGAACGCAATCTTTTAGGAAGGCTTAAGTTCTGCCGCAGACCCGAAAGGAACCCGCATCTGCGGCAAAACCACCACGAAGGTGCCTGTCCCCTTTGTGGTGAAAAGCTAGTCCTTAAACAGATAACCCACGCCACGGACGGTGGTGATATGTGCTGCGATCTGCGGGCCCACCTTGGAACGGATGCGTCGAATGTGCACGTCGACGGTGCGCGTGCCGCCGCAGTACTCAAAGCCCCACACGCGGTGCAGCAGCACTTCGCGGCTGTAGGCGCGGTTGGGATGCGTCGCCAAAAAGCTCAGCAGCGAGTACTCCATCAGCGTCAGGTCGATGGGCTCATCATCGAGCGTCACCTGGTAGGTGGCCAAGTTGATCTCGAGGTTATCGATGTTGAGTACATCGTCGGCGGTGACGGTCTCCTCCTCGCCCATCAGGCGCTGCGCTCGAGCCTTGAGCTCGTTGGGCGTCGCCGTGGGGCACACAAAGTCGGCATGCGCGTGATTCGGCAGGCGCAGGGTACCGAGCGCCTCATCGTCGACGATCACCAACATGGGGACGCCGCCGCGGTCGTCGAGCCATTTGGCAATCTGATCGATGCGGTCGCTGCGGATGCCATCGGAATCGAGGATCAGCAGGTCAAAGTCGTGCGCCGCAGTCGGCGAATCGGGAGTAGCCAGGCTCACCTCGACACCCAAGGTGGTCGTCAAGCTGCGGGCAAACTCGTGGAAGCGCGTCGTGCGCGCCATGAACAGGGCACTCTTTTCGGACATATCGGCCTCCAAAGAAATGAGCTCAATCGTACTGGAACGAGCCAGCGCGATTAGGAGTTCGCCAGGTAGTGCTTGATCTCCCACTCGGTGATCGTAGACTCAAACTTATGCCACTCGTCTCGCTTCTTTTTTAGGAAGAAGCTGTGGATATGCTCGCCGAGGGCATCCTTCATAAACTGCGAGTCCTCAAACACGTCGAGCGCCTCTTTGAGCGAGCGAGGCAGCGGCGTGTAGCCGGCCTCGACCATCTGACGGTCGGTAAGCTTGAGCGTCTCGGCCGTTGCCTCGGGCGGGAGCTCCAGCTTGCGCTCGATGCCGTCCAGACCGGCCGCCAGCGTGACGGCGTTGACCAGGTACGGGTTGGCCATGGGGTCGGGGCTGCGCAGCTCGATGCGCGTGGACAGCTGCTTGCCGGGCTTGTAGACTGGGATGCGGACCATGCTCGCGCGGTTGCGCAGGCCCCACGTGGCGTACTGCGGCACGGAGTCGCCACCCGTGGTGATGCGCTTGTACGAGTTGACCGTGGGGTTGGTGATGGCGCTAATCTCGCGCGCGTGTGCCAGAATGCCGGCCATGTAGTGTTTGGCGATGTCGGAAAGATGGTACTTCTCGTCGTCCTCGCCCCAAAAGACGTTGTTGCCGTCGTGATCGAATAGCGACTGGCACAGGAACATAGCGCTGCCGTCCTCGCCCGCCAACGGCTTGGGCATAAAGGAGGCGTGGCACCCGCTCTCGTAAGCCTGCTGCTTAATGATGAGTTTGGCCGTGGTGATGGCGTCGGACATGCTCAGGGCCTCGGCATGGCGCAGGCTCATACCGTGCTGCGAGCGGCCGGCGGCGTGGAAGGTGTACTCCACGGGCACGGACATCTTCTCGAGCGTGAGGACCGTGTTGCGGCGCAGGTCGCGGGCGGCATCGCTCACCGAAAGATCGAAGTAGCCCACGTTGTCGAGCGGCTCGGGGGTGTGCTCGTCGGGGAAGTAGTAATACTCCAGCTCGGCGCCCACGTTGAGCAGATAGCCGGCCTTCTCGGCCTTGCGGAACATGCGGCGCAGGGCATCGCGCGGGTCGCCGGCAAAGGGCTTGCAATCGGGAGTGCACACGTCGCAGAACACGCGGGCGACGCCGTTGTGGCTCGGGCGCCACGGCAAAATCTGGAAGGTCGAAGCATCGGGAAACGCCAGCATGTCGGCTTCCTCAGGCGTGGCAAAGCCCTCGATGGCGGAGCCGTCAAAGCCAATACCCTCCTCAAAAGCGACCTCGAGGTCCTCGGGGCTAATGGCAAAGTTCTTGAGGCGGCCGAGAATGTCGACAAACCACAGACGCACAAAGCGGATGTCACGCTGCTCTACGGAGCGAAGTACGTAATCGATGTTCTGCTGGTTCATGTCGCTCCCCTTTCTTTCGGGCGGGTTTCGACTGGTCTATATCGCAGATACTATCGCAGAAAAATGTTTCCGCAGGGTTAAAGCGTATCAAGCGCTCAAAAAACGTGCGCGAACAAGCCAGCTCGAGCAGACGGTTAGCGCGAGGTCGAAGCGCGGTGTTCGATGTGGCCGGGGATCTCGATGCGTTTGGGCGCCAGCTTTGCGGCCTCGCCCACGGTGGTGGTAACGACGTCGATGCGCTCGGAAAGGCGCTCGACTACGCGCTCGGCAATGGTGAGGGTGTCCTGCGCGGCCGTGGTGACGCCGCCAAAGAGCACATGGTTCCAGGGGTAGTCGTCAAACGTCGCGATCTTGAGCCCCGCCGGCAGCGAGGGACCAAGCTGCGCCAGCGCCTCGGTCAGACGCAGGAAAACCAGGCCGTTGACGGCGATAAGGCCGAGCCTTTTGCCCGCGTAGTCGCGGATGGTCTTGTCCAAACGGCCAACGCCCGTGGCGCCACCGTCGGCCAGGGTGACGACCTCGCCCGCAAGGCCGCGGCGCGAAAGCTCGTCGGCAAAGGCCTCGGCGCGCTCTCGACGCACGGGGCTATCGTCGCTTGCCTCGGTGAGCAGGCACAGACGCTCGCTGCCCGCAGCTGCCAAGGCGTCTACCAAGCCGGCGACCAGCTCACGGTTGTTAGATGTCACCAGGTCAACACCGCCGTCGGCAACGTCGCGGTCGAGCAGCACGACGGGCAGACGTCCCGCTGCCGCGGCGATCGCCTCGTCATTGCCTCCGCAGGTGTTGACGACCAGGCCGTCCACGCCGGCATCGATAAGTCTGGTGAGCGACTCCGCTTCCTTAGCGGGGTCGTTGCCGCTAATGGCCGTCATGAGCGAGCAGCCGCGCGCCGCGGCGCTGGCGGAAAGGCCCTCGAGCATGGCGCTCGAGAACGGGTTGGCGATGTCAGCCAGAATCACACCGATGAGGTTCGTACGCGAGCTGCGCAGATTGCGCGCAGCGGCACGCGGGCGATAGCCGGTGCGCTCGATAACTGCCGCGATGCGAGCACGGGTCTCCTCGGTCATTTGCCCGGGGCGGTTGTTGAGATAGCGCGAGACCGTGGCCGGGCTCACGCCCGCCTCGGCGGCAATGTCCTTGATTCTCATCTGCGCCATAGCGCACCCCGTTTCCCAATGTCGGCAGTCTGAGCCATTTTAGGCATTTTTTAAAAATCTCGGTTGCAAAACGCTGTAGGTGAGTATACTACAACTCGAAACGAAACCGATTTCGTAAACCGATTTCGGCGAGCGTTGGCACGCAGGTGCAA
>URGG01000112.1 GCA_900547345.1 uncultured Collinsella sp.
GGGATTGGTCAAAATAGTTTGACTATTAGCGGCTAAAATCGCCCGGCGCTAACACGCTGAGTGGAAAAGTCGTTTTAGAGGTCTAGCCAAATGCTGTCCAAAAGCTTGACGCAATTATGGGTTGGTATGCCCTAAATAAAAGTTTTCGCAGCTTAGCTATAGCATATAAATACTCAATTGCTGCACATTTGATATCGATGCATCACCATCCGACAACGCATTACGTGTCGGGAATTGGTCGAAATCGTTCAAAATGAGGGTTCAGAATTTGTGATGGCAGATCTATCTGTGGAACGTAGGGCGGCCCCGCTGCGGGGTTTCCCGCTGCGAGACCGCTCATGATCTACGCCGGAGTTTGGCGTAGACGTTTCTACTTGGCAAACAGGTTCTTGAGGTTGAACTCGGCTTGGACGGTGCGGAGCATGAGGTCGGTGTCGTCCAGGCCCAGATGCTGCTCGTTGGCGTCGGCGGCGAGGGTGCCGCGGCGGCGGGCCCAGTTCTCGAGCGCGGCGGGCGCGGATTCGCGGGGGAGCGAGCGCACGTCGGCGTCCAGGCTGCGGCAGATCTGGCGCGAGTCGATGACGATAATCTTACCCGCGCGGCGTGCCTCGGCGTAGCCGTCCAGGTGGATCTTGAACCAGCTGTCCTCAAAGGCGGCGTTGTGTGCCATGTACGGGTACTTCTTCATAAGCTTGAGCAGCTGCTTCTGCAGTTCCTTGTTCTCGCGGAATGGCTTTTTGCCGTCGATGTCGTCCCAGGTAATGTGGTGGATATTCGACAACGGCACATCCTCGCCGCGGTAGATGTCGGGCAGGCCGCAGTAGTGCGCCTCGGCGTCGTGCGGAACGGCGTCGCTGGTGAGGTCCATGATCTCCCAGCCGACGTTGATGATATAGCCGCGCTCGGGTGCACGGCCGGTGGTCTCGATGTCGATACCGAGCACGGTGCCCTGGATGGGCTTGCGGGCGTACGCCACGCCGAGCGCTTCGCGGTCGCCGCGGATTTCGCGCATAACGGACGCGGCGGTGCGCTTTTGCATCTTGCCGATGGCGGCGCAGGTGTCGGCATCGGACAGGCCGCGCGAGAGCGTCGCGGGCGTCACGTTGCGCAGACGCGCCTCGCCAATCTGGTCGCACAGGTCGCGGTTGCGGTCGGCCAGGTCGCGCACGGTGGCAAAGTCGAAGCCGGGGTCGCCCTCGGCGGTAAAGTACTCGGTCTCGAGCACCTTGAGGGCCTCCTCGCCCTTCTGGCGCTCGGACTCCATGGCGCCGTGGTCGCCGTAGATAAACATGGGGATAAACGGCTGGCGCTCGTATTCGAGTGCTTGCGATACGTTCATATGCTACTCCTTGGACGGGCCGCGTTGTGCGGCTCGAGGTTACTGAGTTATGGCGAGATGATAGTTTACCATGGGCAACTATTGGCACCGCGCCCGGGACAACTACAATACCCTAGTTGACCGCTAGGACTTTTACAATGCTGCCGAAAGACACGAAAGGCTCCATCCGTCATGGATTTACTGATTGATATTCTGCTCGACGCCGGCAAGGACACGCTGTCGCTGGTGCCGTTTTTGTTGGTGACGTATCTGGCCCTCGAGACCTTGGAGCACGTCGCGGGCGACCGCGTCAACGGCGCTATCAAGCGCGCCGGCGCTGCGGGTCCCGTGGTTGGCTCGCTGCTGGGCATTGTGCCGCAGTGCGGATTTTCGGCCATGGCAGCAACGCTGTACGCCGGCCGTGTCGTGACCTTGGGCACGTTGGTGGCGGTGTTCCTTTCGACCTCCGACGAGATGCTGCCGCTGCTACTTGCCGAGCAGGTTCCCGTGCAGACTATGGCGATGCTTTTGGCTTCGAAAGCGCTGATCGCACTGGTCACGGGTTTTATCGTGGACGCTGCCATTCGCGGCCTGCGTCGTAACGTTCGCGCGCATGCGGCGATTCGCCGTACCGTGCTGGGGACCGCGGCCAACCCGGCCCACGTGAACTGCGCGCACGACGACCACAGCGGCGGTGACATCATCGACGAGGTGGCCGAGGCGGGCGTGAGCGCCGACCACATCCACGAGCTGTGCGAGCGCGACCATTGCGGTTGTGATGAAGACGAGGGCGAGCACGGGCACGACCACAGCCACGACCATGGTCACGCGGACGAGCATGAACACCATGATGGTCACGGTCACTCCCACTCCCACGAAGGGACGCCTGTCCTGTCGATCATCCGCAGCGCGATCTCGCACACCGTGCAGGTCTCGGTATTCATTTTTCTGGTGACGCTGATTCTGGTCGCCGTGCTCGAGACGTTCGGCGAGTCCGCGATCGAGCAGTTCCTGCGCGGCAACGAGACACTCGCTGTCCTGGGTTCGGCGCTTGTCGGGCTGATTCCCAATTGCTCGGCCAGCGTGGTCATTACGCAACTATATCTGGAAGGTGCGCTGCAATTGGCGCCGATGCTCGCTGGCACGCTTATCTCCGCCGGCGTGGGCTACCTGGTGCTGTTCCGCACCAACCGCAGCGCCCGCGAAAATGCCGTGTTCCTGATTATGATGTACGTCATCGGCGCTGGCTGGGGCCTCATCCTCTCTGCCGTTGGCCTTTAAGTAGATTATTGGGACACGTCTTACGATCTACCCCTGTGACCAGGGCATTTCCCGCTGCCAAAACAAAAAGGTAGATTTTTAGGCATGTCCCAAAAATCTACCTTGGTTAGCGCAACAGCTCGGTGAGGTTGCGTTTAAAGCGAGCGCGGTCTTCGCTGGTAAATGCCGCCGGTCCGCGAGTGCGTCCGCCGGCGCGGCGTACCTTCTTTTCCTCGTGGCGAATAAACAGCTGCATGTCGATGGTCGCTTTGTCGTAGACGCGCCCGCGCACGCCGATGGCGGCGGCATCGCGCCCGAGCACCATGCTCGCCAAGCCAATGTCCTGCGTCACGACTACGTCGCCCGCCTGCAGGCGTTCGACAATGGCAAAGTCGGCGCTGTCGGCGCCCACGCTCACATCGAGCGTCGTGACCCAAAATCCGCGTCGCGCATGCTCGACGTCGCGCGGATCGTCGCGGCGAATGTGGCGTTCCAGGTTCTGTGTGCTGTTGCCGGCGATAACGACGGCGACGCCCGCCCGCCGCGCGCAGCCAATCGACTCGCGCGTGACCGGGCAGGCGTCTGCATCAATAAAGAGCGTTCGCGGCATCTAGTGCACCAGTTTGCCAAATTGAATAGCGCGAACAATCAGCGTTGCGCCAAACACCAGCAGTGCGGCGCCGCTAAAGATGACGAGCATCTTGGCCGACCACAGCGGATAGATAAACACGAACATGCCGGCGATGATGGAGAGCGCGCCGCTCAGGATGGCGAGGGCACGGTTGGACGAAAGCTCGGACTCCAGAATGGACATGACACCTTCGACGATCCAGCCAAAGCCGGCCACGATAACCACCATCGTGGTGAGCGTCGCGGTCGAGAAGGCCTGGTTGCGCAGGATTATGACGCCGCCCAAGATAATGAGTAGGTTGGAGATGATGCTCGTCACGCGCCAGCCGGTGGGCAGCAGCGGCTCGAAAACAGCGGTAAACAGCCTGATCGCGGCCGTGATCACAAAGTAGAAGCCCAAGACGGTCGTCAAAAAGACGAGGGACTTGGCGGGTGCAAAAAGCAGCGCGATACCAGCAATGAGTGCTAAGACGCCCGTGATGGCGTAGATCCAGCGTACGGCCTTGACGGCTTTGCCCGCCATGCTTTTCTCGTCAAATCCAAACTGGCTCGATTTTTGGTCATCGTTCTTAAAGATGCCCATAATGTCTCCTTTCCGTGCGGCGTAAGCCTTGATCGTTACAACCAGTATCGCCTAAAGGCGCTGGCGTATGGGTCGGGGAGGGCGAAACGTAACCCAAAGGTCCCGAATTGTTTCCGTTGTGGTAGCGCACACAGTCGTGGTGTAAGAAGCAAGGGAGGGCCATCGCCTAGAATCGTCAGTGCCTAGATATTCGACGAAAGGAAAGACGATGGCCCACAGCGACATTCTATCCCAGCCGGACCGGGGGCTCGGCCTCGACCGGCCCCAGACCGAGGCCCTGCTCGCGCTGTTCTCGCGGTGCGACGACCTGAGGGAGTTCGGCAGGGAGGTGATCCAGTCCGTGGTCAACGCCCTGATGGACTCCCAGGCGCAGGAGGCCTGCGGCGCGCCCCGCGGCTCCAGGTCGCCCGAGCGCGTCAACAGCAGGAACGGCTACCGCGGGAGGTCCCTGTCGACCTCCCTCGGCGACCTCGAGCTGCGGGTCCCCAAGCTGCGCGAGGGGACCTACTTCCCCGAGGGCATACTCGAGCGCTACACGCGCGTCGAGGCGTCCATGGTCGCGCTCGTGCGCGAGATGTACGTCGCTGGCGTGAGCACCCGCAAGGTCGGGCTCGTCGCCGAGGAGCTCGGCGTCTCCTCGCTGTCCAGCTCCGAGGTGTCGGCGCTGTGCGCCGGGCTGGACGAGGAGGCCGAGGCGTTCAGGACCCGGCCGATCGAGGGCGAGCACCCCTACGTGTGGCTCGACGCGACCTACATGAAGTGCAGGACCGGCGGGCGCTACGCGAGCGTCGCGCTCGTCACGGCGATCGGCATGTCGTCCTCCGGGCACAAGGAGTTCCTCGGCTGCGCCTGCTTCGACAGCGAGAGCGAGGCCGCCTGGTCCGAGTTCCTCGGCTCCCTCAGGGACAGGGGCCTGCGCGGCGTGAGGCTCGCGGTGTCCGACGCCCACGCGGGGCTCGCCGCCGCCTCCAGGGTCCTGCCGGGCTGCTCCTGGCAGCGGTGCCTGACGCACCTCCAGCGCGACATCAGGGGCCACATCCACAGCCTCGCCGGCCAGGCGCTCGCCGCCGACCTGGTCCGGGCGTGCGCGGGGCAGGCCGACGCCGACGTCGCCCGCGCGGCGTGGGACCCGGCGGCGCCCAGGGTGCGCGCCCTCTCCCGCGCGGCCGGGACGCGCGG
>URGG01000113.1 GCA_900547345.1 uncultured Collinsella sp.
CTGTCAGGCCCGCCTCCACGCTGGCGCGGGTGACGTCGACCAGGCGCTGGCGCTCGGCCGAGACCTCGCCGATACAGAACATGCGGCTCGAGTCGCTAAAGTAACCGTCCAGGATCGTGGAGCAGTCCACGTTGATGATGTCGCCCTCGTGCAGCACATCCGCATCGCAGGGGATACCGTGGCAGACGACGTCGTTGATCGAGGTGCACACGCTCTTGGGATAGCCCTCGTAGTTGAGGTCGGCCGGCGTGCCGCCGTGCTCAACGGTGTAGTCGTAGATCATCTGGTCGATCTGGTTGGTGGTCATGCCCGCGGCGATGTGTTCGCCTACGTAATCGAGCACGCCCACGTTGATAGCGGCCGAGCGCTTGATGCCCTCGATATCGGCGGGTGTCTTGTAGAGCGTGCGAGGCAGAACCTCCCAGCCCTCTTCCCACAAGCGCTCGAGGCGCTCATCAAAGGCGCTATGGCATTTCTTGTATTTCTTGCCGCTGCCGCACCAGCAAGCGTCGTTGCGGCCAGGCACGGGTCCTTTGTCATACATGGCTAACTTCCTTTCATCCGCAGCTAGTATAGCCCACCCACGCGTCCATAAAAGTTGCGGTGATATAGTTCCGATTTAAGCGGTTTAACAGCATAAATAGGAACTATATCACCGCAACTGATGGAGCGGGATGGCGGGCACTAGCTGCTGCGTGGTTTTGCTAGTAGCTCACCTGGCAAGGGATGCCGAGGACGCGCACGCGCGCAGCAATGGCGTCGAGCACCTCGGGCGCCGCTTTGGCAAGGCCGGCGACCGGTGTCTCGCGCGCTACCGTGTAGATGGTCGCTTCTTGTGGGCGAATGCGCTCAAGCGCCGCGAGCCAGGGGGCAACGTACTCCTCGCCGGTGTTGTCGATGAGCTTGCCCTGATACTCGCCGGTCAAAAAGATCGTCTGGATAATAACGTGACCGTCAAAGCTTGCGAACGTTTCGATCTGGTGCTCGACGTCGTAGGGGCCAACAGGCTGGTCGAGCAGCTGGATAAACGTCGGGTCGACGGTATCGAGCTTGAGGATGTTGTCGTCGACCATCATGAGCGCGTCGTGCACCTCGGGGCGGTCGGCGCGCGTGCCGTTGGAGAGCACGGCGATCTTGGAGTTTGGGGCAAGCTCGTCGCGCAGCGCGACAGCGCCGGCGATGGCCTGCGGAAACTCCGGTGCGGCGGTGGGCTCGCCGTTGCCGGCAAACGTGATTACATCGGGCAGCTCACCTTCGACTGCCATCTCGCGCAATTTGGCCTCGAGTGCGTCGAGTACCACGGCAGCCGTGTTATACGGCTCGTGGCAGGGACGTTCGGCGTTGAGGCCGTTTTCGCAGTAAATGCAGTCGAACGTGCAGATTTTGCCGCTGGCCGGCATCATGTTGACGCCGAGCGAAAGACCAAGGCGACGGCTGCGAACGGGCCCAAAGATGGGGCTGGCATTCAAAAACGTAGACATAGGCATATGCTCCTCAAGACAATTGTGCCTAAGCATAGCATCGGCTCCAAAGCAAGGCGTGGGCTCTTGCATTACAAGTTTCGTTTTTTCACGTTGCTCATTATGCGGTGCCATGAAAAGTCTCGGGTCAGGTACAGTTAATCTGTTAACAAGGCGTAAGGAAATGCGGGTCCATCCAACCGTACTGATGTACAACTGGATGGGCATTGATGATGGGGGCACAACATGGATTTTACGGTCGAGAACGCGGGCACCACGATCGCCTGCCGCGAGTATGCCGGCCCGGTTGTATCGTCCGATACACCCGCCTTGGTGTGCGTGCACGGCGCCTGCGTCGACGGTGTCTTTTTTGACGGTATCGCCCGCGAGCTCGCCTGTGACTATCGCGTCATTGCCTACGACCGCCGCGGTTGCGGCGAGAGCGGCGACGCTGCAGACGGACGCTACGACCTCGCCGTCCAAGCCGCCGACCTGCAGGCCGTTATCGAGCATATTGGCGCTCCGGCAAACGTGCTCGCGCACAGTGCCGGTACGTTGGTGGCCCTGGAGCTTCTCCGTGCAAACCCCGCCATAATCTCGCGTGTGATTCTGCATGAACCCGCCGTGACGGATGAGGGTGCCGGCCTGGGCGCGGCCCCGGTTTTGCTCGAGATGATCGCCGCGGGAAAGGTCTCCAGGGCATTGCGGGCCTTCCTGGGCGCCATCGGCGATTCGGACCCTGAGGCCCCCAAGTTAACCGAGGCAGAAGCCAAGCATGCCCTGCGCAACGGCCGCAGTTTCATGGCGAACGAATACGGGATTACTATGACCTGCGTTCCCGATTGGGATAGCGTTCGCGCGTCGAAAACGGTGGCCGCCGTGCTTTTGGGCGAGCTCTCGATTGGTACGCCCCGCGAGGCGGGAACGAGGATGGCGGCTGAGCTTTTGGACTGTCCGCTCGTAATGGTTCCCGGCGCGCACAACGGCCTGCGCGATCGCCCGGCAGCGGCTGCCCAGACTGTCCGTGGCATCCTGGAGCTCTAGCAGCCGTAAAAATCAAAACAGCCTTCACCCGCAAACGTTTCGGCCGTGTTAACAAATGTGCTCAAAACCTCACGCCTGCGGCTTCAATTGCACCGTCTGCTAACTCATAAAAATGTAACGACATTCACGTGCTTACCTGCATCGACAAGGTGCTACTCTGGTAGCATTTGGAACCCACCGCTACCAAGCGAAACTATCGAAAGGGCCCCATATGCTCAATAATCACGAGGCCAATCTAACCGACGAGGAGGCTGCCGCCGAGGTCGCCCACGCCGCGAAGACCTACCCCGTGGTGCGTTTGCTGTCGGCCGATCAGATTAAGAGCGAGCCTAACTGCTTGCTCGCCGGCGATCGCTGCCCTTGTCTGCGTCAGTCGAGTCTTGAGGCCTTGGCAGATTCGGGCGAGGTGTCGGAGCAACTGCTCAACGATGGTGTTGAGTACCGCGCCCGTCTGCGCCCTCTAAAGGTCGAGGGCGAGCCTCACGTCTTGCTGATGGTGCGTCCGATTGATGAGCAAGAGGCCACAGAAGAGGACCTTGTCTACACCGACGTGCTGACGGGCGTGCGCAATCGCCGATATTACGAGGAAAAGCTCCGTAGCGCCCGCATGAATGCCGGCATTGCGATGATCGACCTTGATGATTTTAGGGTCTTCAACGATACGTGTGGCCGTCATGCCGGCGACCTTGCGCTCGGTGCTGTGGCGACAGCCATGCGCAGCGGAATCCGTTCGACTGACGAGCTTGTGCGCTATGGCTGCGACAAGTTTGTGGTTGTCATGCCCAATATTCCCTCCGATGACTTCACCCGTCGCCTGCATCAGGTATCCGATGCCGTTCGTTCCACGATTATTCCGGGCCATGAGTACGTGAGCTTGACGGCATGTGTTGGTGGCGTTCTCATTCATGGCGAGACGGTCGATGAGGGCGTTGGCCGCGCTGTCCAGTTATTGAGCCGCGCTAAGGCAAAAGCCGGTACGGTCGTGACCGATGCCGATTCCATCGAGGCCTTCCAAAGCGAAAAGCCTTTGGTGCTTATTGTCGATGACTCCGAGATGAACCGAGCCATTCTCAACGAGATGCTCAAGGACGAGTATTGCATCCTCGAGGCCGATAACGGTCGTACGGCGCGCGACATGGTCGACCGCTATGGCGATGAGTTGTCGCTCGTGCTGCTGGACATTGTCATGCCGGGCATGAGCGGCTTTGAGGTGCTGGCCGATCTATCGCACCGATCGGCTACTGACAATCTGCCTGTCATCATGATCTCGAGCGAAGATTCCGATGATATGGTTCTGCGCGCGTACGAGCTGGGCGCCTCGGACTATATCAACCGCCCGTTTGACTCCCGTGTCGTGCGCCGCCGTGTAAGCAACACCATTCGCCTATACGCCAAACAGCGCCGCCTGACGAACCTGCTGTCCCAGCAGTACAACGAGCGCGTCAAGAACAGTCGCATGCTCATCGACATCATGGCCGGCGTCATGGAGCTTCGCAACGGCGAGAGCGGCAGGCACGTTACGAACATCGAGAAGCTGACCGAGCTGCTGCTTGGCTGTCTGGTCCGGCGTAGCGACACGATCTCCCTCGACAATGAGGAACGCTCCACGATCGCCCTGGCTTCGGCTCTGCACGATATCGGCAAGATGTCGATAGACGATGCGATTCTCAACAAGCCCGGACGCCTTACGCCCGAGGAGTTCGAGATTATGAAGACGCATACCACGATCGGCGCCGACATGCTGCTTGAGCTGGGCCGCCATCACGTCGGTAATGCGCTTATGGAATATGCGTACCAGATTGCGCGTTGGCACCACGAGCGCTGGGACGGCAAGGGCTATCCCGATGGCCTTAAGGGTGACGAAATTCCCATTGCCGCACAGGTGGTTTCGGTGGCCGACGTGTACGATGCGCTGACGAGCGTGCGCGTGTACAAGGACGCTATCCCGCACGAGGAGGCGATCAAGATGATCCTGGACGGTAAGTGCGGCACCTTTAACCCGCTGTTGCTCGACTGCCTGCTCGAGGTGCAAGACCGTATTGCCGAGACGTTGGCACGCCCCGCCGACGTTGTCGCGTTTCCCACGATTTAGTTTGACCAAAGGAGTTTTAATCCATGATTTCCATGCGTGAGGCGTATGAGAAGATTGGCGCCAATTATGATGACGCGCGCGCTCGGCTGATGGGCGAGGAAATGCTTAGCCGCTTTGCCCTCAAGTTTTTGGATGACGAGAGCATGGACAAGCTGGAGGCCGCCATGGCGGCAGGAGACGCCGAAGGTGCGTTTATGGCAGCGCACACGCTCAAGGGCGTGAGCCAGAACCTGGGATTCGATAATCTGTA
>URGG01000114.1 GCA_900547345.1 uncultured Collinsella sp.
AGCCGACGCTCATTTCGGGCGCCCGTGCTGCCGCTCCGGCGGCATCCGCTGCCCCTGCTGCTACGTCCGCGCGCCAGGGTGGCATGCCTTGGGACCGCGGAGCTGCTGTTCCGGCTGCCCAGCCTGCGCCCCGTCCTGCGTCCGTGTCAGCTTCCAAGCCTGCAGCGCCTGCACCTCAGCCTGCGCCGGCCCCCGCGCCTCAGCCCGTTGCGGCTCCGAAATGAGGGTGCCCAAGCCCAACACCGCCCCCCGGGTTGCCGCCGCCGGTGCTGCCGAGACCCCCGCGGTTGAGGACGCCGGCGAGCTCCAGCGCAAATGGGCCGAGGTCGTCGAGCGCGTCAAGGCTCGTCAGGCCTCCTACGCAGGGCTTTTGCTCAACGCCCGCGCCACGGCCGACGACGGCTCCAAGCTCACGGTCTCGTTCCCCGCGGGTTCGACTTTTGCCATCAAGATGCTCGGTCGCGCCGATACGCAGTCGGTGGTCCTGCCGACGGTCTGCGCGGTCTTCGGTCGTCGTACCGTCGACTATGTCCTGGATGGGGGTGGCGCGCCGGCTCCTCAACATGAGGAGCATTCTCCATCTGCACGGGCTGCGGTATCTGCGGACCCGCAACCCGTGTCCTCGGTGCCCCCTGCATCCTCGAGCGCCAGCGCGACGCAGCCAAAAGCGGCGCCGGTAGCGGCACCGACCCCGTCGGCGCCTGAACCCGCTGCGCCCAAACCGGCTGCTCCGATCCCCGCGCCCAAGTCCGCTGCCGCGCCTGCGCCCAAGTCATCCGACCTGGCCAAGGCCCCTTGGCTGCGCTCCGACAACCCTGCCGGTGCTCCTGCCACGGGCAAGCTCCCGACCGAGCCCGCGCCCCGAGCGCCCGAGCGCGCGTCCGTCCCCATGGCTCAGCCGCCTGCGCAGGCTGCGCCATGGGAATCCGAGCAGGTGCCCTACGACGATTCTAGGGTCGGTGGTTTTCCTGCCGATGCCGGCGGGGACGATCTGCCCCCGTTCGACGTGCCGGGTGCGGCGTCCGCGGCCAAGGCCGCTGCTGTGGCACCCGCAGCCTCTGCAAACGACGACGTCCCCGCCGCTCCCTGGGAATCCAATCCCGGTGCTGGCAGCCCCTTCGGCCATCAGGGCGCAGCCCCGAGCATCCCGCAGACCGAGGACGAGGCCAAGGCCCTCATCCGCAGCGTCTTTGGCCAGGCCACCATCTTCAAGCCGGTGGAGTAGCTGCGCAGGCGGGTATACTGCTCAAGAAGAGGACCCCTTGTCCGGGCGCATCTGTATTTCGGACATGTGTAGTGTGGTGCCGCGTATGTCGCATTTGAGCAGACAGGTGCGTGACGGTCGGCCTAGGATGCTGAGGTCGATACGATACGTCGCATGGCTGTCCGTGTACTCGACTTGCTCGGCGTTAATGGTTGCTCCGATTGCCAAATAAACGCCTAGCTCGGCATCGACAATCTTGAAGTCCTTTATCTTGACCTTGAACTCTTGATAGAGGGACGGGCTGTTGTAGTAGACGGTTCGGGTTCCGTCGGTGCACTCATCGGTCGTCTCCCATTTGACGACGGGCTGGTCCGAGCTGGCTATCAGCAGTTCTGCTCCAAAAGCTATGGCATGGGTGATGACAACCAGCAATGCCCAGCCGACAAAGAGATAGAGAACCACATATGCAACGGGGTGTTTTGAGCGGATGTTTTGGAGCGCGTTGGGGGCATTCATGGGGCACCTCCAAATTACTATCTATGGCAATCAAATTATACCCTGCCGCCATGTGCGCCGCCTCGAGCAGCGGTTCGGCATTTAGCTATTTAGTGGCGCACATGAAATGCCGGATTCGGCTCTACTAGATTGAGTGTGCGATATTATGCAACCTTGCATAATTCGACCTTGCATAATCTTTGAGTGCGGTTTGTATTGGAGGACATGTATATCGACTGAGGTAACACGTCCGCCCCGCTCTCTCGCCGCGCGCCGTGGTACGATTTTTGAGTTTGAAAGTCCCGCCGTGCTCCGGCTGCCCTTGCAGCTCGGCGTGCGGCCGCACGTAAAGGAGCCATCATGGCCGGTATGAACATGCAGCAGATGATGAAGCAGGCTCGCAAGATGCAGGAGCAGCTTGCCGCCGCGCAGGAGAACCTCAAGTCCCAGACCGTCGACGCCTCTGCCGGCGGCGGCATGGTCAAGGTGACCGTTAACGGCGAGATGGAGCTCGTCAACCTCACCATCGATCCCGATGCGCTCGATCCCGAGGACGTCGATATGCTGCAGGATATGATCATGGCTGCCGTCAACGAGGCCGTCCGCGGCGTCAACGAGCTCGCCAACAAGCAGATGGGCGCCATCACCGGCGGCCTCAACATCCCGGGCATGCCGTTCTAAGACACGCATATATATGAGTGCCAACCACAGTCTGCAAAAACTGCTCGATGAGCTGGGCCGTCTGCCGGGCATTGGTCCCAAGTCGGCCCAGCGCATCGCCTATTACCTGTTGGAGGCCGACGCCGAGGAGGCGCGCCGCCTGGCCGAGGCCATCCTGGAGGTCAAGCAGGAGGTCCACTTTTGCAGCCGCTGCTTTAACTACGCCACGGCCGACGAGTGCTCCATCTGCCAGGACCCGATGCGCGATACCACTCGCATTTGCGTGGTGGGCGAGCCGCGCGATGTCCAGGCGATCGAGCGCACGGGCAGCTACCACGGCCTCTACCACGTATTGGGCGGCGTGATCAGTCCCATGGACAAGATTGGCCCCGAGCAGCTGCACATTCGAGAGCTGCTGGCACGCTTGGGCCACGAGGACATCCACGAGGTCATCATCGCCACCAACCCCAATATTGAGGGCGAGACCACGGCGAGCTATCTGGCCCGTACCATCAAGCCGTTGGGCGTCGAGGTGTCGCGTCTGGCAAGCGGCCTTCCCGTGGGCGGCGACTTGGAGTATGCCGACGAGCTTACGCTTGGCCGCGCCATCGAGGCCCGCCGCGCGATTTAGGTGGCGAGCCTGCTCCTGCCGTATGTTTTCCTCGCGACGCACGGGGTAGTCATAATTTCCCCGTGCGACTGTGAGTTTGTTGTGCAACAAAGATGCTTCGTATCCGCTTATCGCATGGATGCTTCCGCTCGCATCCTTAATTTGTCCATTCGTTGCGCAACCTTTTTGGTTCGCTGATACACTCAAATATGGATTCGAATGAATGCGCCGCTCCCGAGCGGCGTGTTTTTGTTGGAGGAGAACGCATGCGGCCCGGTGGCACTCAGACAAAGCGCGGCGCCGCGGTGCGCATACGACGCCGACTGGGCTTGGCGCCGCGGGCGTACGCACTGCTATCGTGCTCGCTGGTGCTGGTCATAGCTGGCGTTTCTGCCTATGGCATGACCGTGCCGTCCATGATGCAGGCGCATGCCGCACGCGAACCGCGCGTGGGGCATGAGGTCAAAAGCGATCTGGGCACCACGACTGGATATGCTTGGGCAAGTGTGGTCGGGCATATTGTGTTTGGCACCGACGATGCGGACGGCGCCGAGGCCCCGGACAACGAAGTCACGCTTGCCAATGGCAAAACCATCGTGCTCACCAACACCAAGATCATCGATCGATTGTCCAACAATAGCGTGGCGGCAACGGTGAATAAGGTCGAGCAGCAAAAGGAGCAGGACGCCCAGCAGTCCGGAAAGCCCGGTAGCTCGGATACTTCTGGCTCCGGCTCGGATTCATCGAGTTCGGGCGGCGGCTCTGGGTCGGGTTCCTCTACCGGAGGGCCTGGAAACGGCGGCTCGACGGGCGGCAACACTGACAACGATGCAAACTCCGGCGGCCTTTCCGCTGCTGAGGAAGAGAGCATTCACAGTTGGCTTGTGACCAAGTACAACATGCTCGACGGCTATGTTTCTCGTGCCAATGACGTGGTCTCGACCTATAACTCTACGGGAGATCCCAGGCCGTGTGACAGCCTGGTCGGGGAGATGTTTGTCATTCGAGCCGAGTTCGGTCGTCAGACATTCTCGCCCCGGTCAAGGTGGTATCAGCAGTATGCCAATCTGTGGGGCTGTTACACCAACCTATGTCAATGGGTCGGCCATTACGGCGATGATGACGTCGCGCTCGGTAACTTCAACAATAACGTGGCGGCGCTTGCCCTATGATGACCGATCTTGCATCCACCACACCACAATCGCTCGGTCGCGATCCCATGGTCGGCCTGCGCCTGGCGCGTGTCGACGGGTTTGAGCCGGCCATTGCGCTCGGTCAGGACGAACTGCCTGCCTATCTGCGTCGTTTTACGATACTGTTTGCCGACGATGCCACCATGCGCCGTGGCGGTATCGGCCGCGTGACGCGTGCTGTCAACGCCCAAGGCGAGGACGTAGCACTCAAACAGCTCATCTTGCCGACGCGCGATGAGTTTGACGACGATGCCGCCCATGAGTCGCTGGTCGCCAAGTTCAAAGCGGCATTTCGCGAGGAATATGAATGCCATCGCGCCCTTTCGGGCCTTAAGGGCTTTCCCCGCCTCTATGGCTGGGGCGAGGTTGATGGTGTGCCTGCAATTGTCATGGAATGGGTCGAGGGCGAGACGCTCGCCCGCTTGCGTTCGCGACTCGCCGTGGACGATGCCGGACGCCTGTCGCCGCTTGTGGCGGCGCGTCTGGGTCGCGACCTGTTCGATCTGCTCTGCCGTATGAGCCTGGTGGGCGAGGGCTTTGTCCATCGCGATATCTCGCCCGCTAATATTATGGTGCGCACGGCGCGTCTACCGCTTGACCGGCAGCTTGCCGAGGGCACCTTTGACCTGTGCCTGATCGACTTTGGCTCGTCGCTGGCGCTTGAGCCTGCGTCGGCCGTG
>URGG01000115.1 GCA_900547345.1 uncultured Collinsella sp.
ACAGGAGGCCACTTAATGTGGCCTCCGTCGTGAGCAGGACTGTAGAGCAGGAAACCTAAGCCGGTGTACCCACTCTCCCGGGGCCGAACGCCCTAGTTGTTGAGCATGCGGTCGAAGCTTCCCGAGTCGCCATCCCGATAGTCTGCGGTCATCAGAATCTCCTGCGGAATGCGCCCGCCCTCGCGTAGCACGTTGCGGAACTGCACGCGCGTAACCATGGGCAGATCCTTGATCGTCGCCGCCAGGTTCTGCGGCACGCCCTGGCTGGCAGCCGCGGGCTCGCACTCGCCGCCGGCCTTCACGCGACGCTTATGCTCGGCGAGCATGGCGCGGTACATGCCGGCATGCAGGCGAATCTCAACCACATTGGCATTGCGAGTCTGCTCGACGATGCGCGCGCCCTCGCGATCGATATCGCCCACGTAGTAGACGTAGTTAAAGCGATAGCCAATCTCGGCCAGATAATCATCCAGTGCGTGCGAGACGCTCGCCTTGCAGCCGCCGCCAAAAATCACGCCGCCCACCTTGGTACCAAAGAGCTTGGCATGTTTGCGTCCGCGCAGGAGCTTGACGATCTCGTCATAGGTATCCAGGTTCTCGACCATAATGAACGGCTTGTCGGCGCCCAGCGTAAAGAAGCCCGTAAAATGCACGGGGCGATTGGGGGCGACCTTGATCGCCTGCATGCTGATGCCCTTTTCGGTCATACGCCTGATCAGGCGCTCACCGTGCTTGCCGTCAAAAGCCTTCTCGTCGTTAAAGATCTGGTAGGCACGCTGACGGCGCGAGGCAACCGGCGTATCGGCACCTCGGTTCTGCTCGATCCAAGCCTGGATGATTGCGATTTCCTCGGCAATCTTGCGGTTGGACATCTCGTTGTGCTGAGTGCGCTGCGGAGCCTTTTTGCCGTCCTTGCCCTCGACCTTTACGATCTGTGTCTGCTGCTCCTTGATCTTAGAGAGCGCCGTAGGCGTAGGGACAACTTTGAGCAGCTGCCTGCCTAAAACGCGGGCAAGGGCAAACGCCGAGACCTCGCCGTGGACTGCCGACTTGGGCTGCTGGGCAGCAGTATCTGCTGCGGCAGACTCCGGCTTCTTCTGAGACTTGCGCTTAGAATCGCCTTGGGAATTGCGCTCGCGCTTCGGCATAGGCGCCTGCTTCTGCGGACGATCGGACTTGCTCTCCTTCGCCGGCTGGCGCTTAGGCTGCCCCGAAGAAACCTCGACCTTCGCATCCTCGTCCTGCGGCGTGGTCTTCTCGGCTGCAGTCTCGGCATGGGAACTGCGGCCCCCACGATGGCGACGGCGGCGAGGCTTGCTCGACGCGCCCTGCTCCGCCTGCTCATCAGTAGGCTGCTGGCCCCTAGCCTCGGCATCAACCTCAAGCTGCGGCTCAGCAGGCTTCTGTTCGCGAGCCGCCGGCTCAACGACCTTCTCGTCCTGGGTGGTCGAAACCGACTCGCCCTTCCCCTGATGCTTTACGGGATACGCGCGTCCCGCAAAACCGCGGCCGGGACGACACGAACTCGGAGCCTTCTTGGCAGACTCCTCAACATCGTCTGCAACCTCAGAAGACTCTTCAACCTCACGCGCGGCATCCTGCTGTGCAGCCTTAAAGTGAGCACCGCGACGGCGCTTGGGCTCTTGGGCCTCCACGGGCTTTTGCTCCTTCGTGGGCTTCTGCGACTCGGCAGCAACCTCGGTCTCAACAGCCTCGGCATCCGTCTCGCCCTTTTGAGCAACGGCGCGACGGAAGCGCTCCTGCTGGGCGCGGCGCTGCGCATCGCGCTTGCCACCCCCACCAAAACCGCCGCGTCCTGCCTTGGCCGTAAAGGCACGCACGACGTTCTCATCGAGCAACTCATCGGTATCGACATGCTCACGCGGAGCAGTTTCTTCCACAGCAGGCACGTCAGCGGAATCCTCGACGACAAAATCCTCGACGGACTCGGCAGGCTGCTCCTGGGCATCGCGGATCTCGGCATTGATGGTATAGAACGCCGGGCGCCCGTTAATGCCGCTACCCTCGATCTTGGTCACGATATTTGCCGCGATAAGCTCATCGCGCATCGCCTTGGTGTCACATTCCTTATCGACGGAGCGGAAAATCTGCGCCAGCGCACTCGACTTAATCTTGAGCGCCTTGCGGCAGAGCAGGTCGTAGGCAACCAGCTTGGCACGCTCGGCAGAAAGCGACGTCTGGCTGCTCAGACGTTCAGCCAGGGCATCGACATTATTTTGGTTATCGGAATATACCGTCTTGGCCACGGGGCCCCTTTCATATGTACACATATACGTCTATATGGTACAACGCACGCCCTTATCCACGCAAAACATCTGCGAGAACACTCGAGCGTCACCAGCTTTTGCATGAAAAAAGGACCGAGCCCGCGAAGTCGCGGACCCGGTCTTTCCGAGTCATATAGATGTGACGTTCAACTCGTCAGGTCGACTAAGCCTTGGCGGCCTCGGCGTCGGCAGGAGCCTCAGCGGCAGCGGCGCGGCCGTACTCGGCCTTGCCCATCTCGGACCACTCGGGCTCCTCGTCGGGCATGGAACCGGCCTCCTTGCCGAAGAGCTCCTTGAGGCAGTTGACGGCGACGATGAGGCCCAGGACCATCAGCAGGACGGCGAAGACAAGCTGCAGGCCCTTGGTGGCGGCGACGGAGACGGCGGCCGTGGTGGCGGTAGCCGGGATGGTGCCGAAGAAGCCGTAAGCCTGGACAGCGGCCATGCAGCCCATGGCGCTCTGGACCAGCGAGGTGAAGGTGCAGCAGAGCAGGAAGACGACGGGCACGTAGAGCATCCAGCCCTTGCGGCCGGTACACTTGCAGAACACGGCGAGGGTGATCATGGTCATGCCGCCGAGCAGCTGGTTGGAAGCACCAAAGAGCGGCCAGATGTTGGCATAGCCACCAAAAGCGAGGGCGAGACCGGGAAGCAGGGTAACGACCGTGGCGAACCAGGGGTTGCCGAGGACCTTCATGTAGCCGGCCTTGGACTCGATGGCCAGGGCATCGTTGGTCTGGGCAAAGAACTCGGAGAACGAAGTGCGGGCGATGCGGGCGACGGCGTCGAGCGAGGTCAGGGCCAGAGCGGAGACGTTCATGGTCATAAAGACGGTAGCGAGCGTGCCGTCAACACCGAAGGCCTGCATACCGCGGGAGATGCCAGCGGCGAAGATCTGGAACGGGGTGGAAGCGACACCGGCGTTGAGGGCGCCGGTACCGGCGGTATTCATGTCGGAGAACATGATGCCGGCGACGATGATGGCAAGGATGCCGACGAAGGACTCGACGATCATGGCGCCGTAACCGACCTTGACGGCGTCCTGCTCCTTCTCGACCTGCTTAGAAGAGGTGCCGGAAGAAACGAGGCTGTGGAAACCGGAGAGAGCACCGCAAGCGACGGAGACGAACAGGACCGGGAACATCATGCCGGAGGCAGTGGAGAAGCCGGTGAAGACCGGAGCGGTGATAGTGGCCTGACCGTTGACGCCCAGGACGACGATGCCAAGGACAGCGCAGACGATCATGACGATCATCATGATGGAAGTGAGGTAGTCACGCGGGGTCTTGAGCATCTGGATGGGCATAGCGCCAGCGAAGACCAGGTAGACCATGACGACGGCGAACCACTGGAACTTATCCAGGTAGACCGGGAACTGCATACCGACGGCGAACATGAGAACCATGAGGACCACGCCGGTGACGAACTCGGCAGCACCGGTGAGGTTGAACTTCTTCTGGGCCCAACCAAAGGCGATAGCGACGAAGGTGAACAGGATGGAGATGGTACCAGCGCAGCCGGCGGCATAGGACTTGGTGAAGTCGATGGCACCGGTAGCAGCACCAGAAGCGTCAACGGCCGGGGTGAACATGAACGTCTTGCAGACCATGTCGGTGAAGGCGGCGATGACGATGATGCAGAACAGCCAGCAGAACAGCAGGAACAGGCGACGGCCGGTCTTGCCGATATACTTCTCGATGAGCTGAGCGAGTGACTTGCCGTTGTTCTTCATCGAAGCGTACAGGGCACCAAAGTCGTGGACGGCGCCAAAGAAGATGCCGCCGACGAGGACCCAGAGCACGACGGGCAGCCAGCCAAAGGCCATGGCGACGATCGTACCCGTGACAGGACCAGCACCGCAGATCGAGCTGAACTGGTGCGAAAACGCGGTGAAGGCGGAGACGGGCGAGAAGCTGTTGCCGTCCTTCATGCGCTTGGCCGGCGTGAGGGCCTCTTTGTCAACGCCCCACTTGTTGGCCAGCCAGCGGCCGTAGCCCAGATAGCCGCAGGCGAGCACCGCCGCGGCCACAACCATGAGCAAAACTCCGTTCATTACATTTCCTCCTCTAAAAAGAACTTCCTAGACATAAAAAATGAGGGCCGTCGGTTGCGCTCGACGGCCCTCATCTTCATCAGCCGCCCGTTATCGTACGGGCTAGCTGTATGTGCTAACCCGCATCAGATAATTACTACGCTGATAATGTTTAGCTGATGCGTGAACATGTCTAAGAAATCCTCTTCAATCATGATGCGAACGATCCGTGCGTGTTCACATCCCCCAGTGGTTGAAAAGGAGTATGAAACTTTAGTTACCTAAAGTCAACGCAAATATGTAATGAATTTTCAACTTTTTTTGAATTTCTCGGTATAAAACGCCACTGACCTCGGACTTTACCCCACGACAGTTTTTGCATGAGAGATGCCCCTCGGGAGCGGGCGGGCGTATGCAAGGTTTCCTGCTCTACAGTCCTGCTCGCACGGAGAGCACATTAAGTGCTCTCCGGCTCGTGCGGAACTCGCGATAAACCTTGTATACGCCCGCCCGCTC
>URGG01000116.1 GCA_900547345.1 uncultured Collinsella sp.
TCCTAACGGCGCCGGGCAATACGGGGCCCGCCCATGCGAAAACCAAGTTGTTAGGATGAGCCAGCCGGCTAGAGCTCGACCGGCACCCATTCGTCGTGATTGCAGATAAAAGCCTCGGGATCCTCGACGCTAAAGAAGACGAGCGTGGGGTCGTTAGGCCCCTCATAGTGCTCGCCCAGGCGCTCTAGATGCTTCCACCCGGCTTCGCGCATTTCGTCTAAAGCCCGGTCATCCAAGCCGGCACGCCCGCGCAAGATGAGCCAGCCATGGCCCGGCCACCAACTCGTGGCCTCAAAGCGCTGATTCTGCAGCAGCTCCTGCCACACATCTTTGGTGCGCGCCGTTACAAACCACAGCTTGCCGCCCTGGATCTGCGCAAACGAGAACGGACGCACATGTGGCTGTCCGTCCACGCTCGTCGCCAGATACCACGCCGGCACCGACGTCAGATACTCCAACACCGTATTCAATCCGTCCACGTTTCCTCCTGTACTAGCTAGTTTGGGAACCTGGTTTGTGCGAGCTAGAGCTCCAGGCGCTCCTCGCTGCCGTCGATATCACAGAAGCGCGCGGCAATATTGCGGACCGAAAAGAAAGCAAGGCGGCCGTCGTTGGCACTCTCGTGTTCCTCGCCAATGCCCACCATGTGCTTAAAACCCGCTTGACGCACCTTGTCGCTCGCAACTGCGTCGTCCTCAAGTGCGGCTTCGCCGGTCAATACGATCCAACATTCCCCCGGCTTCCAGCCCGATACCTCAAACTTGGGATTCGCCCTCAGCTCCGCCCACACGTCCTTGTCGCGCGACGTGCAAAACCACAACTTACCGTCATCGACCATGGCAAACGAAAACGGCCTCACGCGAGGCTGATGCCCGTCACTTGCATCGGTCGTGGCCAGATACCACGCCGGAATGCGCCTGAGATACGAACAGGCGCGCTCAAGCTGAGCCGTGCGGTCGTTGTCGGTCATAGGGACCCCTTTCTTGCGCCCGAATCGCGCCTAAACAAGTTGAAGATTGATGACGATGACGCAGATGAGCAGCAACGCCGTCACCACCGCCGCCAACGCATCGCCGCGGCCAAATGCAAGCGCATGCAGGCGCGTGCGGCCCTGCTCGCCGTGATAGCAGCGTGCATCCATGGCGGCAGACAGCGTCTCGGCATGGCGGAACACGCCCGTGAACAGCGGAATCGCCACACTGCCGAGCATACGCACGCCGCCGAGCGGACCGCCCGTCACGCGCGCGCCGCGGCTTGCCTGTGCATCGGCCGTCTGTTTCATCTCAGTGGCAAACTGCGGCATAAAGCGTAGCGCGATACCCATGATCATGCCGAGCTCGTGCGCAGGAAGTCCCACACGCGCAAACGGCGCGAGCAGGCGCTCAAAGCCCGCGGTGAGGTCGAGCGTCGGCGTGGTGAGTGTAATGGCGCTCATGCCGGCCATCATCAACGTCAGGCGGCACGCCATAAACGCCGCAGAACGCAGCGAGCCCTCGCTTATCTGCAGAAAGCCGAGCTGCCACAGAATGCGCCCGCTCTGGTCGGTAAACAAGTTGAGCACCGCGACCACGACGACGATTGCCAGCAGCGGCGCCATCGACGACAGAACGCGACGAACCGGCACCCGAGACACGGCATAGATCAGCACGACGAAAATTGCGACAGGGGCCAGTCCGCGGAAGCTGCTGACTGTGAGCGTCGTGATCAAAAACACAAAGCCCAGGAGCAGCTTGGTGCGCGGATCCAGGCGATGGATCGCACTATCGCCGGGATAGTAACTGCCAAACGAAAACGCCTCCATCAGCAGCCCTCCTCTCGCGAGACCGTCTTGGATTTAGCAATGTCCGCGACGTTAGAAGGACCGTCCGAGCGACCGATCAGCAAATTTGCCAACTCGTCGGCCAACGACTCAACCGTATAGAGCCCGCCGCGACGCAGCGGCACGCCCGCTTCCGCGAGCGCCAACGCCATGCGCTGAGCAGCAGGTACGCCCAAGCCGATCGACTTGAGCTCATCGGCATGCGCAAACACCTGCACGGGGGTTCCCTCGGCAAACACCGCGCCTTCGTTCATTACGACGATGCGGTCACAGCAATTGGCCAGGTCATCCATACTATGCGAAACCATGACAACGGTCAGGCCCTCGCGATGGAGTCGATCGATAAGCTCAAGGAAATCCCTGCGCGCAGCCGGATCGAGCCCCGCCATGGGCTCATCGAGCACCAGGACTTCAGGCTCCATGGCGAGTACGCCGGCGAATGCCACACGCCGTTGCTGACCGCCCGAAAGCTCAAAGGGACTCTTGTCGCCTATCGCGGCAAGGTCGAGGCCCACGCGTGAGAGCGATGACTCGACACGACGGTCGACTTCATCTTGCGGCAAGCCAAGGTTATGCGGACCAAACGCCACGTCCTGCGCCACGGTTTCGGCAAACAGCTGACGCTCAGGATATTGAAACACCACGCCGACCTTGGCCTTAACCGCAGCGGCGTCTTTTTTGTTTGACAGATCGAGCCCCAGCGCGCGAACGGATCCCTCCTGGGGGCGAATCAAACCGTTGAGATGTTGGACCAGCGTCGATTTACCCGAGCCGGTATGGCCTGCTAGCCCCAGGAACTCGCCGCGACGCACCGTCAGCGACACATCGCGCAGCGCCCACGGGCTGCTGGGGTCGTTTCCCCAGAGAGCCTGTTTGCTCGATTTGCCCGCAGTGGCCGAGCGCTTATGCCAGCGGCGGCGCTCGCGCTGACTGAGCGAATAACTGTACGAAACATGAGATAGCTCGATGACGGGCTCCGACGCATTGCCCTCGTTGTCTACCGGAACAGTGCCGTCGGCGATTTCCAACTGGGATGCGGAAGACTGCCCCACGGTGCCTGCCCCACTTCGCTCGGCATAAGTCTGCGCAACCTCGGCGACCATATCCACCTCGCGCACCTGCGCGTGAACGGGCACGCCCTTCGCACGAAGCGCCACGCCCAAACGGCACGACTCCGGCATATCAAGGTTGAGCTGCACGAGTTCGTCCGCCTGCGTCAAGATCTCCTCGGGCGTGCCCAACATGGCAACGCGGCCCGCTTGGAAGACAGCAACGCGATCGGCCTCGGCAGCCTCTTCCATAAAGTGCGTAATCATCACGATGGTCATGCCACGATCGTGGAGCGCACGGCAAGCCTTCATGAGGCCCTTGCGCCCACGCGGATCGAGCATCGAGGAAGCCTCGTCCAATATGAGCACGCGCGGTTCCATGGCGAGCACGCCGGCAAGCGCCACGCGCTGCTTTTGGCCGCCCGAAAGCGCATGGGTCTCGTGGCGCTCAAAGCCCACCAGGCCCATGCCCTTCAGCGCCTCGCGTACGCGCTGCGCAATTTGCGCCGATGGCACGCCAAGGTTTTCGGGACCGAACGCAACGTCGTCCTCGACAAGCGTCGCCACAAGCTGGTCGTCGGGATTCTGGAACACCATGCCAGCAGTCGAGCGGATGTCGTAGACCAGCTCGGGATCGGACGCGTCCATGCCGTTGACGCACACCGTTCCCGCATCGGGCTGCAGCAGCGCGTTCAAATGCTTGGCAAACGTCGACTTGCCCGACCCGTTTCCGCCGAGGATGCAGAAAAACTCGCCATCCTCGATGTTCAGATCGATGCCATCGAGCGCCTGTGCAGCACCGTCATAGCTAAAGGAAACGCCCCGACACTCAATCATGCGCGGCCTTTGACCTGGTCCTTCTTGGGCGTGATGAGATTAGAGACCGCCTTGTACACCGCCAGCGTGAGTACCGAGTTAAGCACGGTCTTGATGAGGTTAAACGGCAAAACAGCGGGAAGCATGAGCGGCAGAATCACATCGGCCGAGCCATACCAGAACCATACGCCAATAGTAAGGTTTGCGACCATAGACAGCGCCGTAGCGGCAATGACGCCGAGCACCAGACCAATCACGGCGCCCTTGTAGGTGTGCATCTTTTGGTAGACGATCGCCGCGGGCAGAATAAAGCCCAGCGTAGCGACCAAGTTCATAAGCGCGCCGACCCAGTCGCCCGTAGTGAGCGCATGGATAACGATCGCCATAGCGGCAACGGCGGTACCGGCGCCGGGACCATACGCAAACCCGCACACCATCGCCGGCACCAGCGACGGGTCATACGTCAAAAACGGCGCCGAAGGAAGGATGGGCAGCTGCACATACATAAACAACGCGCTCAAGGCACACATCAGCGCCATGGTAACGAGCTGTTTGGTGCTCCACCTATTCGTGTTCTCAAAATGGATATGCTGCGACTGTTCAGACATAAGATCACCTGCCTCTTTCATCCGGACTCTAACCGTTGGTACTGGGATCTCACCAGTTCAGCCGGCATGCGAACCAACGCACACACGGGTCGCGGACTCATCGGCTCGGTCGCAGGCATCTCACCTGCGCCACGGCGTCCCTTTGACACCGCCCGATTTACCGCCAGTGGGGAATTCCACCCCGCCCTGAAACAGCAATTGCAAGTGTAGCACGAGCAATCGTTCGCGCAAGTATGCCGAGGGTAATTTATGGTGGGGATCAGCTGCCGCAACAACCACGTTCCCCACCCATCCCAAAGTAACGCGCTTTTCGCGGCAAAGCCGCGAAACAGCGAAAGGGACACGTATTCCCATCAACCACATTCTCCGCCCACGCCGACCTCAAGGCCGTAAACGCAGGGGATCCGGGGGCGTGACGGGGGTTTCTCTCCGGAACATTCCGCACTGATATCTTCTGTATTGAAGACGTCGATGATGCACCCGTATAC
>URGG01000117.1 GCA_900547345.1 uncultured Collinsella sp.
GCGCAAGGGGCGCTGACGCGGCCCTCCCTCTTACACCACAAAAATTCGCGCGATCGGCCAAAATGAACCTGTCCCTTTTTGGTCGGCGTGAAATGGGTAATACTAAAGTGTTATCCGACCAGATGGGAACCGATCGATGGCCTATATCGAATTCAAAGACGTCATCAAAGCATACGGCGAGGGCGATGCCCGCATCCATGCGCTCGACGGCGCGAGCTTTACCGTTGAGCGCGGTGAGCTCGCCATTATCCTGGGCGCTTCGGGCGCCGGCAAGACTACGGCGCTCAACATCCTAGGCGGCATGGATACGGTAACCTCCGGCTCCGTGACAGTGGACGGGCGCGACGTGAGCTCTGCCAACGAGGCGCAGCTTGTGGAGTACCGCCGCGCCGACGTCGGCTTTGTCTTTCAGTTCTACAATCTGGTTCCCAACCTGACGGCGCTCGAAAACGTTGAGCTTGCAGCTCAGATCTGCCCCGATTCGCTCGATGCCGAACAGACGCTTCGCCAGGTTGGCCTGGGCGAGCGCCTCGCCAACTTCCCCGCGCAGCTTTCGGGCGGCGAGCAGCAGCGCGTGTCCATTGCCCGCGCACTGGCCAAGAGCCCCAAGCTTCTTTTATGCGACGAGCCCACGGGCGCGCTCGACTATAAAACCGGCAAGCAGATCTTGCAGCTGCTGCAGGATACCTGCCGCAAGCAGGGCATTACGGTCATCATCATCACGCACAACTCCGCGCTCGCGCCCATGGCTGATCGCCTGATCCGCTTTAAGAGTGGTCGCGTGGAGAGCGAGACGGTCCAGCAAAATCCCGTGCCTATCGAGACGATCGAGTGGTAGCGCCCATGGACCAGGACCGCCAAAACAGCCAACGCCGCGACGCGCGGAACATGGAGCACGAGCAGGATTTTACGACCTATCGTACCGCCCAAAGCTCAAACGATATGGTGCCGACGGTATTTCGCCGTGGCATCTACCGCACAATCCGCGGCAGTCTTAAGCGCTTCTTGTCCATCGTGGTCATCACCGCGCTTGGCGTGAGCGTGATGTGCGGCCTTAAGGCGGGCTGCGAGGATTTGCGCGATTCGGTCGACGCTTATTTTGACCAGCAGAACGTCTATGACATTAACGTACAGTCGACCTGTGGCCTTACGCGCGACGATCTCGCGGCCATTCAAGAGGTCGACGGCGTCGAGACGGCCGAGGGCATCTACACCGAGACCGCTTACACCGCCGTGGGCACAACGCGCGAGCGCGTGGTCGTGCAAAGTCTTTCCAAGGAGAATATCGATCAACCGGTGCTGGTGAGCGGCGATTTGCCCGAGAGCGCCGGTGAGGTCGCGGTGACTTCGAAGTTCCTGAAGGCTTCGGGCAAAAAGCTCGGCGATACGGTGAGTTTTGCCGCCAATGACGCGAGCTCGTCGAACCAAAGTGCCAAGGACCAGTTTGCCGCGGGCGATTACACCATTACGGCCGAGGTCCTCGATCCTACCGACGTGAGCTCCGACTCGACAGTCAACGCCTTTCGCGCTGCTTCGGCTGCGGACTATAAGTTCTATGTGAGCGAGGATGCCGCGACATCTTCTTCCTATTCCGCAGTCCACGTAGCCGTCGAGGGAGCCAAGGACCTCAACTCCTATTCTGATGCCTATACGGCAAGGATTAACGAGGTCAAGGGCAATATCGAGAAGATCCGCGAGGAGCGTGAGAAGGCGCGCGCCCAGGAGCTGACGGTCGACACGCCGGCAAGCTTGGATGCGGCCGAGCGCCAGGCGAATATGCTCTTTGGGATTGAACAGGGCAACATCGATCGTATGGCCGAGGGCAGTGAGGAACGCGTCCAGGCTCAGGCCGAGTTGGACCAGCGCCGCGCCGCCGCCGATCAGCAATTCGCCGATGCCCGCGCCGAGCTTTCCGACCTGGGCGAATGCACTTGGTACATCCAGGACCGCGGTAACATCGCAAGCTACTCGAGCGTCGAGAGCGACAGTTCTTCGATCGAGGCCATCGCCACGGTGTTCCCGTTCATCTTCTTTATCGTCGCCGTGCTCATCAGCCTTACCACCGCCACGCGTATGGTCGAGGAGGAGCGCACGCTCATCGGCCTGTACAAGGCGCTCGGCTATTCACGCGGGCGTATCCTGTCCAAATACGTAGACTACGCACTGTGGGCGTGTCTGATCGGCGGTGTGCTCGGCAACATCATCGGATTTGTGGGCTTGCCGCTGTTCCTGTTTACGGTGTTCGACGACATGTACTCACTGCCCCAGATGCTGCTTTCGTACGACATCGTGTCCTCGATCGTCTCGGTGGCGCTGTTTGCCGTGGGTGTGGTGGGCGCCACGATTATCGCCTGTCGTCACGAGATGGCCGAGACGCCGGCTTCGCTCATGCGTCCCAAGGCGCCGCGTGCCGGCTCACGCATTCTGCTCGAGCGTATCGGATTTATCTGGCGCCGCATGGGCTTCTTAAACAAGGTGGCGGCGCGTAACCTGTTCCGCTACAAAAAGCGCGCCTTTATGACCATCTTCGGTATCGCCGGCTGCACAGCGCTCGTGATCTGCGGTATGGGCATCCGTGACACGTCGGTGGCGCTTTCGCCCAAACAGTACGGGCATATCACGCGCTACGACCTGCTGGCGGTCGCCAATCCCGACGATTTTTCGCAGACGTGCGCGGCATTGGATGAGCGCAGCGCGGCCAATGATTCCAACGTGACCGTGACCTCAACCCTGCCGATTATGACCGACAACGTCACCTTTACGTTTGGTGGCAAGAGCGAGACTGTGCAGCTCATCGTGATTCCCGACGACCGCACGGGTGACTTGGGCGATTACGTGCGCCTGGAGGATGAGTCCAAAGAACCGCTGTCTTTGCGTGACGGAGACGTGTATCTGAGCAAAAGTTCACAGCTGGTACTGGGGATTCAGCCGGGCGATACGGCGCACGTCCAGGATTCGTCGCTCAATGTTGCCAAGGTCAAAGTCAGTGACATTTCGCTCAACTATCTGGGCAACACGCTTTACATGACGCAGGGCACCTATGAGCGCGCGTTCGGTCGAAGCGCGCGCCTTAACGGCGTCTTTGTGCTGCTTAAGGGCTCGTCGGCCGATCAGATTGCGTTTAGCAAGAAGCTTAAGAGCGACGGTTGGCTCACCATCTCGAGCACGGCTGAACATTGGCAGAACTTCGAGGCGAACTTCACTATCATCAATTCCGTCGTGGTGCTCGTGACCTTTATGGCGGCGTGCCTATCGTTTGTGGTGGTGTTTACGCTGTCCAACACGAATATCTCCGAGCGCGAGCGCGAGCTGGCGACCATCAAGGTGCTGGGCTTCCGCCGTGGCGAGGTGCACCACTACGTCAACAAGGAGACGTTGATCCTCACGGCGATCGGCGCTGCGCTGGGCGTGCCGCTGGGCGGCTTGCTGGCCGAGAGCTTTACCTACATTTTGCAGATGCCGTCGCTGTACTTTGACGTCGAGGTCGAGCCACTGAGCTACGTGCTCGCCGTGCTGCTGGCCTTTGGCTTTACGTTTATCGTCAACCTCGCCACCAACCGAACGCTCAACAAGATCGACATGGTCGGCGCCCTTAAGAGCGCCGAGTAACCTGTCCTGGGATTCAAGTTCTAGCGAGCTGCCGACGCGCCCGCAGCAGTATTTTTGCATAAACCGCTCCGCCAAATGCATACTTTGACGGGGCGGTTGCTTTTTGCCCACAGGTACCCCAGGGGGCGCCGTGCAAATTCCGGAGTATTCAGCATCCCGGGGTCCGCGGGCGCGGGGGCGGGTGCACAAAACCGCGCTGAAAGCCCCGATTCTGAGTCCCAACGCCTCTAGAGCCGCTCGTTTTTTTTACAGGATGCGGCCCATGGTGCCTGCCTTTCGCCCAAAATCCAGTATGCAGGCACCCTCGGCTGCTGAATACTCCCAAAAATGCATGCCGCATCCTACCCCACGCACTTGCAGCAAGAAGACGAATAGCCTCGGCCTCCCTAGTTACCGCAGGAGGCCCCAGGGCTTACCTCCCAAATCTTTCCGCAGGACGGAAGGGCCCCGCCGCGCGAAGCGCACGGCGGGGTCCTGACATGTTCGAGGACGATTTGGGAGGTAAGCCCTGGGGCCTCCGATGGGGGCGGTTACAGCCGAGGCTATTCGTCGCCGAAGCTGATGCCCAACGCCTTGGCCTCGCGCACCAGATCACTCTGGGGGTCGACAAACTTCAGCTTGCCGGCGACCTCCTCGAGCGGCATGTGGCACATCTTGCCGTCGCGCAGGGCAATCATGTAGCCAAACTCGCCGCGCAGACAGCCGAGCGCTGCCTCGACGCCGCACTGGGTCGCAAAGATGCGGTCCTGGGCGTCGGGCTGACCGCCGCGCTGCGTGTGGCCGGGGATGGCGACGCGGGTCTCGCGACCGGTCTTGGCCTCGATCTCCTTGGCGATGTCGTAGACAATCGACGGGCTCGTGCGCTCGGCGAGCTTCTTCTTGTACTCTTTCTTGGACAGAGCCGCGTCCTCCTTGGAGATAGCGCCCTCGGCGACGGCCACGATGGTAAAGCGGCTGCCGGGATACACTCGGCTTTTAACGACACC
>URGG01000118.1 GCA_900547345.1 uncultured Collinsella sp.
CCTTTTGGCATTGTAGTTTGTAGACTGATGGGTGTATAATATTGGTACCGCCGCACAGACGGCAAATCGGATTGTGTACCGATTGATGGAGGATGATACCAATGGCCATTCACATGTTCCAGCAGCTCATCGACACCCTGAAGAAGAGCCCCAAGCGCATTGTCTTTACCGAGGGCACCGACACCAAACTCAAGCCCAAGCAGCGCCTGGCACTTCGCCCCGAGGGCACGGCCGGCGTGGTGCGCGCCGTCGTCGAGAACAATCTGGTGCCCCAGGGCTCCACGCCGTTTAAGGCGTACTACGCCGAGGCCATGTTCCGCGGCGAGCGTCCCCAGAAGGGCCGCCTGCGCCAGTTCCACCAGGTAGGCATCGAGTGGCTCCCGATCCGGCGGCAGACGCCGAGTGCATCATCATGCTCATGGAGTTCTACAAGCGCCTGGGCTTCGATCTTTCCAAGCTTCGTCTGCTCATCAACTCGATGGGTGACGCCCAGTGCCGTCCGGCCTATCGCGAGCAGGTTAAGCAGTTCATCCTCGATCACGCCGACGAGATGTGCGATGAGTGCCGCGAGCGCGCCGAGCTCAACCCGCTGCGTGCCTTCGACTGCAAGAACGACCACTGCCGCGAGATCATGGCCGAGGCTCCGCTGATGGGTGACAACCTGTGCGATGAGTGCCGCGAGCACTACGAGCAGGTCAAGCGCTATCTGGATGCCGCCGGTATCGAGTATGTCGAGGATCCCACCTTGGTGCGCGGCCTGGACTACTACACCCGTACTGTCTTTGAGGTCGAGGCCCCTGGCGCCGGCGTCGGCTCCATCGGCGGCGGCGGCCGCTACGATGGCCTGGTCGAGCTCGAGGGTGGCAAGCCCACGGCGGGCGTCGGCTTTGCTGTCGGTTTTGAGCGCGCCCTGCTGGCCCTGCAGGCCTTTGGCAGCGATTTGGGTGCCGATGAGGCCCCGTGCGTCTATGTCGCCAACGCCGGCAAGGAGCTGCGTCAGAACGTCTTTGCCATTACGCAGGAGCTTCGCGCCGCAGGGATTGTGACCGAGGCCGACTATCAGGGTCGTTCGCTCAAGGCCCAGTTTAAGCAAGCCGATAAGGTAGGCGCCAAGCTCATCTTGGTCCTGGGTGGCGACGAGCTTGCCGCCGGCAAGGTCAAAGTGCGCGACATGCAGAGCCATGACGAGGTGCTCGCCGATCTGGACAACGTCGTCGAGGCGGTTCGCGAGCGCCTGTAGCGCATCTTTTTGAGCTTCGGGCCTGCTAACGTGCCCTGCTCATGGAGAGCGATTGTTACGGGGGTGTTTCGCTTTTATGCGGAATGCCCCCGTTTACGTATGCCGCCCACCGAGAAATACGACCATTTAGGGCAAAAACCTTTGCAATGCAGAAAATACTTTTGTGTGGTAAAGCGCAATCAGTGTCGAAAGTATTTCTCAAGCGCCTATAATGAATACCGCATGTTACGTGCATAGAAGGAGGAATGGGAGGAAACGTGGCTGAGAACCTAAGCAACCAGTCTGTACCCGAAGCCGCGGCGCGCGTCGCTGCCGTGGTCAACCGCCTCGTTAACCGAATCGGCTCGAATGCCGAGTCCAGGGAGCGTCTCGCCGAGATCGAGATCCCCGAGGAGCTGCGCGACAATCTGGCGCTGTTCTTGCGCCTGGAGCGCCGTGTGCTTAGCGAGTATGATCCCGAGATCGCGGACCTGTTCGACAAGATTTTGACAGCCGAGATTGTGGTCAATGCCGGCAACCCCGGTACCTGCGCTGCCGACGAAGCCGTCGACGAGCAGGGCGTGCCCACCGCCGACGAGCCCACTGCCGTGGCATTTCGTGAGGTCGTCGATTTGATCGACAGCCTGCCGCTCGATAAGCAGCAGGTCATTGTCCGCGCCTTTACGAGCTTTTTCCATCTGGCAAACCTGTCGGAGGAGAACTACCGTGTGGCGCAGCTGCGCGAGCGCGAGGCCGGTGCGTCGACCGATACCGAGGTCGATCCTGCCAACGAGCTTACCGTTGCCTATCACCAGCTGGTGAATGAGCTGGGTGTCGAGGGTGCCAACGAGCTGCTCGACAAGCTCGAGTTCCACCCTGTCTTTACCGCACATCCCACCGAGGCCCGTCGTAAGGCCGTCGAGGGCAAGATCCGCCGTATCTCCAACCTGCTGGAGGAGCGTCCGCGTCTGGGCGGCTCCGACCTGGTGGAGAACGAGCGCCATATGCTGCAGGAGATCGACGCCCTGGTGCGTACGAGCCCCATCGCGCTCAAGAAGCCCACGCCGGTCGAGGAAGCCGATACCATCATCGACATCTTCGATAACACGCTGTTCGACGTTATCCCCGTTATCTATCGTCGTTTTGACGATTGGGTGCTGGGCGACAAGGCCGGTACTGTGCCGCCGCTGTGCCCGGCGTTCTTCCATCCCGGCAGCTGGATCGGTTCCGACCGCGACGGTAACCCCAACGTCACCGCCAAGGTGAGCCGTGAGGTCGCCGCCAAGTACTTTACGCACATGGTGCTCAAGCTCGAGGACAAGTGCCGCCACATCGGCCGCAACCTCACGCTCGAGGCTACCTACAGCAAGCCGTCGGCCGAGCTCATTAACCTGTGGAACCATCAGGTCGAGATGAGCCCTCGGTACACGGCCCGCGCCGAGCTGATCTCCGAGCACGAGCCGCATCGCGCCGTCATGCTCGTCATGGCCGACCGTCTGAACGCCACCGTGCGCCGTATCACCGACACCATGTACCACAGCGCCGACGAGTTCCTGGATGACCTGCGCGTCGTCCAGCGTTCGCTGGCCGCCTGCGGTGCCGTCCGTGCCGCCTACGGCCCGGTCCAGACCATCATCTGGCAAGTCGAGTCCTTCGGCTTCCATATGGTCGAGATGGAGTTCCGTCAGCACTCCGTGGTGCATGCCCGCGCCCTCAAGGATATCCACGAGAACGGTATCCATGGCGACCTGCAGCCCATGACGCGCGAAGTCATCGATACCTTCCGTGCCATCGGCTCCATCCAAAAGCGCTACGGCAAGAAGATGGCGCACCGCTACATCATCTCGTTTACCAAGAGCGCCCAGCATGTGGCCGACGTCTTTGAGCTGGCGCACCTGTCCTTTGCACACGAGGAGGATGTCCCCGAGCTCGACGTGATCCCGTTGTTCGAGCAGCTCGAGGACCTCGAGGGCTGCGTCGACGTGCTCGATCAGATGCTTACGCTGCCCGTGGTGCAAAAGCGCCTTGCCCAGACCAACCGCCGCATGGAGGTCATGCTGGGCTATTCCGACTCTTCCAAGGATGCCGGTCCTACCACGGCCATGCTCGCGCTGCACTCCGCGCAGGAGCGCATCGCCAAGTGGGCAGAGAAGAACGATATCGACCTGGTGCTCATGCACGGTCGCGGCGGTGCCGTGGGCCGTGGCGGCGGCCCGGCCAACAAGGCCGTGCTGGCGCAGCCCAAGGGTTCGGTCAACTGCTTCTTTAAGCTTACCGAGCAGGGCGAAGTCATCTTTGCCCGTTACGGCAACCGCACGCTGGCTCAGCGCCATGTTGAGTCCGTTGCCGCCGCAACGCTTTTGCAGTCGGCCCCGAGTGTCGAGAAGACCAACACCGAGACCACGCAGAAGTTCTGGGATATGGCCGAGAAGCTCAACACTGCAAGCCACGAACGCTATCTGGACCTGCTGAACACCGAGGACTTTACACCGTGGTTCTCGACCGTGACGCCGCTGACCGAGGTCGGTCTGCTGCCGATCGGCTCGCGTCCCGCCAAGCGCGGTCTGGGCGCCAAGTCGCTCGATGACCTGCGTACCATCCCGTGGATCTTCAGCTGGAGCCAGGCGCGCATTAACCTGGCCGCTTGGTACGGTCTAGGCACCGCCTGCGAGCAGCTTGGCGATCTTGACCAGCTCAAGGCTGCCTACCAGGAGTGGCCGTTCTTCCGCACCTTTATCGACAACATCGAGATGTCGATTGCTAAGACCGATCAGCGCATCGCCAAGATGTATCTGCATCTGGGCGACCGCGATGATCTGTCCAAGAAGGTCTTTACCGAGATGCAGCTCACCCGTAAGTGGGTCCTTGCCATCGTCGGTGATGAGTGGCCGCTGCAGCGTCGTCGCGTGCTCGGCTGCGCCGTTCGCGTGCGTAACCCCTACGTCGACGCTCTGTCCATCACCCAGGTCCGCGCCCTTCGCGAGGTGCGCATGAATCAGGACGAGATGGCCGAGGAGAAGAAGACCGAGTACATGAGCCTGATTCTTTCGACTGTGACCGGCGTCTCGGCAGGATTGCAGAACACGGGGTAATCGATAGCCCTGTAGTCGTCCGGGCCCGCCATTAGTTTACTTTTAGGCACGTCCTCGGACATGCAAGAAGCCCTCGCTGCGCACTTCGTGCGGCGAGGGCTTCTTGCGTCCTGACGCTCCTATTTGGCAAGGTGTTTTTTCGAATCCATTTTGCGCTC
>URGG01000119.1 GCA_900547345.1 uncultured Collinsella sp.
TATATAAGGTCGATCGCGAGTCCCGCACGAGCCGGAGAGCACTTAATGTGCTCTCCGTGCGAGTCAGGACTGTCCGAGCAGGCGACCTTATATATTTGCCCTCCCCGGGGCTCCTCGCCAGTCCCCTCAGCTAGTTCTTCAGCGAGTTCAGCGGTGCCGGGAAGCGTCCACCACGGTGGGCAAGCACGGTGCCGGCGTTGGGGTTCACCGGCATGATGGGCGCACGGCCAAACAGGCCGCCGTACTCGACGCAGTCGCCCACGCCCTTGCCGATGGCAGGAATCACGCGGACGGCCGTGGTCTTGTTGTTGATGACGCCGATGGCCATCTCGTCGGCGATGATGCCGGCGATGGTCTCGACCGGGGTGTCGCCGGGGATGGCGATCATGTCCAGGCCAACGGAGCACACGCAGGTCATGGCCTCGAGCTTCTCGAGCGAAAGCGCGCCGGCTTCGACGGCGGCGATCATGCCGGCATCCTCGGACACGGGGATAAAGGCGCCAGAGAGACCGCCCACGCTGGAACTGGCCATGACGCCGCCCTTCTTGACGGCATCGTTGAGCATGGCGAGCGCGCAGGTCGTGCCGGGGCCACCGCAGGTACCTACGCCGATGATCTCGAGGATGCGGGCAACGGAGTCGCCGATGGCAGGCGTGGGAGCCAGCGACAGGTCGACAATGCCCTTCTCGACACCCAGGCGATGGGCGGCCTCGCGGCTCATGAGCTCGCCGGCACGGGTGATCTTAAAGGCGGTCTGCTTGATCTTCTCGGCAACCTCCATCATCGAGGCGGAGTCGGGGAGCGTCTCCAAGGCAGCAGCCATAACGCCGGGGCCCGAGACGCCTACGTTGATGACGGCGTCGGCCTCGCCACCGCCGTGGACGGCGCCCGCCATAAACGGGGAGTCCTCGACCATATTGGCAAAGCAGACAAACTTGGAAGCGCCGACGGAATCCTGGTCGGCCGTGAGCTTGGCGGCATCGATGATGGTCTGCGCGGCCATGAGCACGGCGTCCATGTTGATGCCGGCACGCAGGCTGGCGACGTTGACGCTGGAGCAGACGCGGCTCGTGGTGGCGAGCGCCTGGGGGATGGACTGGATGACGCGGCGGTCGGCGTCGCCGATGCCCTTCTGGACGAGTGCGGAGAAGCCGCCCAGGTAATCGATGCCGAGCGTCTCTGCCGCGCGGTCGAGGGCGTGCGCGATGGGGGTGAGGTCCTCATCCTTGCAACACGCGGCAATCTGTGCCACCGGGGTGACGGAAACACGCTTGTTGACGATGGGGATACCGTACTCGCGCTCGAGGTTCTCGGCGGTCTCGACCAGGTGCTCAGCCGTGTGCGTCACGTGGTCGTAGATCTTCGTGCACATGCGGTCGAGGTTCTCGTCGCCGCAACCCATGAGCGAAACACCCATGGTGATGGTCCTGATGTCGAGGTTCTGCTCCTCAACCATGCCGCGGGTTTCCGCGATTTCTGCGGGCGTGATCGCCATCCTTGCGCTCCTATCTGCCAAAACGAGCATAGTCTTATCTATTCTAACGTGCCGCACGTGCCAAGTGGCGCATGCGGCACGTTTTGGTGCTCGGTTGTTTCCGTTGTGTTACTGCCCAAAGACCTCTTCGGCGATACGAGCGCTTTCGGCGGCGTCCTTGGCGTAGTAGTCCGCACCGATCTGCTTGGCGTATTCGGGGGTGAGCACGGCGCCGCCCACGATGATCTTGACGCCCGGAACCTCGGCATGGAGCAACTTGATGGTCTCTTCCATGGCGACGACGGTGGTGGTCATAAGCGCCGAGAGGCCGACGAGTTTGATATCGCGCTCCTTGACGGTCTTGAGTACCTCCTGCGGATCGACGTCGCGGCCCAGGTCAAAGACGGTGTAGCCGTAGTTGTCGAGCAGCATTTTGACGATGTTCTTGCCAATATCGTGGATGTCGCCCTTGACGGTGGCCACGCAGATCTTGCCCTTGTCGGCAATCTCGCCGGCGGGCATCAGGCGCTTGATGGTGTCGAAGCCCACGCGTGCGGCTTCGGCCGAGGCCATGAGCTGCGGCAAGAAGAACTTGCCCTGGTCAAAGAGGACGCCAACCTCGTCGAGGGCGGGGATAAAGTGATTGTTGATGAGGTCCATGGCGTCGTGGTCTGCCAGCAGACGCTCGGTCTCGGCAGCGATCTCGCCTTTGCGGCCCGAGACGACCATGCGACGAATCGGGTCGTCGTTGCCGTCGGTGCCGGCGGTGCCAGCAGCGGGCACGGCATCACTCGATGCGGCCTGAGCTGCTGCCGGGTTTGCGGCGATCTTATACGGATCGGTCCAGCCGGCGTAGCGCTCGATGTATCCGGTCGAGCCCTCGTCCTCAACGCTCAGGACGCGATAGCTGTAGACGGTATCCATAAAGCGCTTGGAGCCCGGGTTCATGATGGGGGCGTCCAGGCCCGCGCCGAAGGCGGCGGCCAAAAAGACCGAACCCAGCAGCGGGCGGGCAGGCAGGCCAAAGCTGATGTTCGACACGCCGAGCGCGCATTTGACGCCCAGACGCTCCTTGCACAGGGACATGGCGCGCAGGATCTGCTCGGCCTGGCGTTGATTGGTCGAGGCGGTCATGACCAGGCAGTCGATGAGGATGCGGTCCGGTCCGATGCCGTAGCGGGCAGCCTCGGCAACGATGCGCTCGGCGATGGCGAAGCGAGCCTCGGCGGTATCGGGGATGCCGCCTTCGTCGAGCGTAAGGCCGACAACGTTGGTGCCGTAGTGGGCGACCAGCGGAAAGATCTCATCCATGATCTGCTGCTTGCCATTGACCGAGTTGATGATGGGCTTGCCGGCGTAGCGGCGCACGGCGGCCTCGACGGCTGCGGGGTCGGTGGAGTCGATCTGCAGCGGCAGCAGCGTGGAGCCCTGGAGCTGTTCGGTCGCCTGTTGGATGATCTTGACCTCGTCGATCTCGGGCAGGCCCACGTTGACGTCCAGAATGTCGGCGCCCTGTTCCTGCTGGCTGATGCCCTGGCTCACAACGTAGTCCAGGTCGCCGTCGCGCAGGGCCTGCTGCAGGCGCTTTTTGCCGGTGGGGTTGATGCGCTCGCCGATGACGGCGATCTTGTGGCCGTCGCAGGGAAGGTCCACGACCGTTTGGGCGCTCGTGACCGACATACTGGGCTTGCGGTGGCGCGGGCTGGGCGTGTGGTTATCGATAAGCGTGCGCAAGGCCGCCATGTGCGCCGGCGTGGTGCCGCAGCAACCGCCCACGACGCTCACGCCGTCCTCGATCATGCCGGCGACGGCCTCGGCGTATTCGGGGGCTTGGATATCAAAGACGGTGTTGCCGTCGTCGCCCACATGGGGGAGTCCTGCATTGGCCTGCACCATAACAGGCTTGTCGGTAACGGTGAGCATACGTGCGGCGAGTCCTCGGAGCTCGGCCGGTCCTTGGCTGCAGTTGATGCCCAAAACGTCGGCGCCGATGGCGTCGAGCGTGATGGCGGCCACCTCGGGACTCGTTCCCAGGAAGGTGCGACCGTCTTCCTCAAAGGTCATGGTGGCAAAGACGGGCAGGTCGGAGTTCTCGCGGCAGGCGAGGACCGCTGCCTTGATCTCGGCCAGGTCGGTCATAGTCTCGATAATAAAGAGGTCCACACCCGCGGCGACGCCGGCGCGCACTTCCTCGGCAAAGAGGTCGTAGGCCTCGTCGAAGCTCAGGGTACCCAGGGGGCGAAGCAGCGCGCCGATAGGGCCGATGTCACCGGCGACGTAGCGGGCGCCGGCCTCGCGGGCACAGGCGACGGCCGCGGCAAAGACGTCTGCCACGGTGGCGGCACCGTCGAGCTTGTGGGCGTTGGCGCCAAAGGTGTTGGCGGTGATCACGTCGCAGCCGGCCTCGACGTACTGACGCTGAATGTCGGTAATGACCTGGGGTTCCTCAAAGTTGAGCAGCTCGGGCAGGGCGCCCGCCTTCATGCCAGCGGCCTGCAACATGGTGCCCATGCCGCCGTCGAACAGCAGGTGTCCCGTGCCCTCGATGGCGGCGCGCAGGCGATCGTCCTTAATGCGAAGGTCGTCGATTGTGCGCGTCTTGTATGCAGCGCCATTACGGCGTGCAGCAGCAACGGGTGCCGCCAATGCAGTGCCGTCAGAATCATGAGTGATAAGCGGAGTAAACATCGAGGGCTCCTAATGGCTGGAATAGCAGGTGGTGTGGGCGGCACGGAAGCGGCAGTTCTCGCGCATGCGGCAGATATTGCAGGTGGGGCGGCTCTGGGCGTCGTGGACTTCGCCGTCGAACAGGCCGATCACCGCGGTCACGCTTTTGGTGGGCATGAGCAGGCTGGTGGGCGTGACGGTCAGGCCGATGAGCCGCGTGGCGTTGAGCGTATTGACGATCGAGCGCTGGGCCGAGAGCGGGCAGTCGCCGTAGCCGGGACTAAAGCGCCAGTTGCCGGCGAGCCCGTGTGTGG
>URGG01000120.1 GCA_900547345.1 uncultured Collinsella sp.
TTCCTCGTACAGGCGGCCGAGCGTGGGCGCATCGACGTTCTCGGCAAAGACCGAGAACTTGCCGGCGCGCAGCTGCGGATCGATCATAAAGCGCACGAGGGGCTCGCCGACAAAGACATAGCGGCGCTTTTCGGCCTGCGCCTTCACGAACTCGCGGACCTCGCGCGAAAGCTCGGGGTAGAACGGGGCGAGCATGGGATCGTCGTCGGCGGCGATCAGGATGGTATAGAGTGCCGGCGCCGTGTTGACGCCATTGATCACCAGAGTCTGATCCTCCATGTCGCGAGCGGCCTGCTTGGCAAGCTTCTTAAAGGAGAACGGGGCACGGGTGGCACCGAAGATGCCGGCCACGTGGTCCTCGAAGATGTTCAGGAAGTTCACGAAAGATCACTCTCCGTATAGGTTCTTTGGTATCCGAGCAAATATAGGCATATCCCAACGATTATAGAGGATAGGGTTCCCGCAACCGCCGCCTTGGCGACGACCGCGGCTGCAAGGCTGGCAATTTCCATATGGTGTGCAAGACAGGACGCCGCTGCGCAGCCGATGCCGGTGACAGCGATGGCGGCGATTGCGGCAAGGTTTGAGCCCTGGTCGGCACGCTTGGCATGGGCATTGAGCAGCGCAGATGACGCCGCGGCAGTTGCCGCTACCAGCACAAAGGCAGCCCAAAGGAGCGGGTCTCCCAGCGCTGCGGCAACGTTACCGAGCCCCAGCACGCCTCCGGCTGAAAGCGCGACCGTGGCCAGACGGGCAAAAAGCGCGCCCATGCCCGTTGCCGCGGCGGCGCTTGCCGGGCCGAGCCAAAATGACGCGACGCCGGCGGCGACCCCAGCTGCCAGGAAGGTATTGCCGGTCAGACAGCCAAGCGCGAGTGCACAGGTGAGCGTGGCGCTCGCGGCAGTCTCGGTGCGACCCCAGGCGATCCACCAACCGGACATGGCGGCGGCAAAGATCACCGCGACGGGCAGCATCGACAGGATGCCCTGCGCCTGCATGGTGGCGTTGGCCATGAGCACCAAAAAGCCCACAGCCGAGATGGCCGAGCCAATCTGGGGGGCCAGGCCAGCCGCCGCTCCGATCGCGATGGCCGCAATGACCAGGCCGGGAAGCGCCGCGACCCCGGCCGTTTGCATCAGCAAAAAGCTAAAGGTGCCGCACGTTAGCGCCGAGATAGTGCGCATGGTGTAGTCGCGCGCATGGCTCCAGCGCGTGCCCGCCCAGCCGAGTGCGGGGTCGACCTCGATGGCGTCGTCCTCGTAGTGCGACGGCTCGATATCGTCGAGCTCCTGCTCGTCATCCGACAGCTCGCCCACCATCTGCTCCAGGCTGCGACGGCCCTCGCGCACGCTGCCCAGACCGGCAAGGAGCTGGTCGCAAAATGCCTCGATGCTGTTGGGGCGGTCCTGCGGCATGGGGGAGAGCGCGCTCATGAGCGCGCTCTCGGCTCCCGGGGGAAAGTGTGGTATCAGCTCGCTGGGATAGGTGGCGCCGCCGATGATGCGGTCGAGCGAGTCGGCGGGCGTGGCCGCCATAAAGGGAGCGCTGCCGCACAGGCCCTCGTAGATCACACAGGCGAGGGCAAAGACATCGGCGCGCTCGTCGACCGTGCCGGTCTCGATATCGAGCTGCTCGGGCGGCATGTAGCCGATGGTGCCGCCGCGCGAGCCGCCAAAGCCACCGGCGGACGACAGTCGCGCCATGCCAAAGTCGGTGAGCTTTACATTGCCCGAGTGGTCGATGAGCACGTTGGCGGGCTTAATGTCCAGGTGGAGTACGCCATTACTATGGGCGAAGGTGAGCGCCTGGCCCAGGGCATCGGCAATGGCCGCGGCCTCGTCAAAGGTAAGTGAGTGGCCGTCCACGCGGTGCAAAAACTCGGCCAGCGACATGCCATCGACATATTCCATAACCAGGTAGGCATAGGCTGTGTCGTGCGTAAAGTCGATGACCTGCACGATATTGGGATGTTGAAGCATGGCGGCGGTGTGCGCCTCGCGCAGGACATCCATGATGTCGCTGGCGGGCATGCCGACACCGTTAATAAGGGGGATGCGCTTAATGGCGACGCGGCGGCGCAGGTGCGTGTCGCGGCAGATCTCGATGGAGCCAAAACCGCCGGTCGCAAGTGTCTCGAGCGGCTGGTACCGCTTGAGCAGCTCGCGAGAGCTGGTGCCCTCCAAAGGAACGTCCGGCGAGAACCGGGCGGTATGTTGCGAGAAAAGCGGCATGGCCAACCCTCGTGCGTTTAAAGTTCGTTTGCGAGCGGCGGGCGCGGGGCCGAGCCGTTCGCGGTGGCATAGATGCTGCTAGTGTAGCACGCTCGGGTGCATGGGGAGGATAGCGGGATGCGAGGCTGCCTGCCTGGCTTGGCCTTAGCGCTTCTTCTTGTTCTTCTTCTGCTTGCGCCGCTTGCCCTTGGTCTCCTGGGGCTTGTCGCCCTGCTTGGCCTCGGCGGCGGCCTTCTCGGCCTTCATTTTCTTCTTCTTGGTCTCGATGCGGAGTTTTTTGTTGATGCGGGCCTTGAGGAAGGGACCGAACTGCTCGGCATCGCCACGGACGAAGGTGTCCTTGGGGATCGTCACGCCCTGGTCGGCGAACATGGCCACAAAGATGCGCTCGCCGTCGAGTACGTGGTCGAGCTTGTCAAACGGGAAGAACTGCGACTTGCCGCTCTTGCCCCAAACCATCAGGCCGTCCTCGTTGGCGGCGACGCGGCGATAGCGGCCACCCATGGACTCGTCGGCCTCGACGGCGTCGATAAAGTCGCGGGCGAGCGTGTGGTGCAGGTTCTTGCTCCACCAGGCCAAAAAGGCGCCGAACACGATCAACACGACGCCGAACTTGATCCAGCTGCCGCCGGCCACCAGCATGCCGATGCCGATGAGCGCGGCAACTGCCGCGGCGACATACAGCGAGCCGCGACGCCTGGGCGAGGCGACCAGGCGGGCGAAGTCGGTGACCAGGTCGTTTTCGTACTGGTACTCGTTGAGGTACAGGATGCCGTCATCGGCTGCGGCCTGCTCCTCGAGCGCGACCTCGACCTGGTCGGCTGCTTCGGAGGGAACGAGGTTGCTCTCTGCGTCTGCCATGCTCTTTGGACTCCTATCGCGGCGGGCTCGCCGTACGGGTTATTATGGAATGCAGTATGCCGTGCGACCGCATGGCCGCCGCGGCAACAAGACTCAGTATACCCGGGGGAGCACCCATGGAATCGTTGTACCGAAAGTATCGCCCGCTCACCTTTGACTCCGTGGTGGGCCAGCAGCATATCGTCTCGACGCTCGAGCACGCCATCACCGAGGGGCGCCTGTCCCACGCCTACCTGTTCTGCGGACCGCGCGGCACGGGCAAGACCACCATGGCGCGCATTCTGGCCAAGGCGCTGCTGTGCCGCAATGCCGAGGCGGCGCGCGCCGAGGGTGCAAGCGGCTGCATGCCCGACGGTACTTGCGAGGAGTGCGAGCTCATTGCCGAGGGTAACCACCCCGATGTCTACGAGCTCGATGCCGCAAGCCGTACCGGCGTGGACAACGTGCGCGAGGAAATCATCAACTCCGTCAACTTTGCCCCAGTGCGCGGCAAGTACAAGATTTATATCATCGACGAGGTCCACATGCTCACGACGGCGGCGTTCAACGCGCTGCTCAAGACGCTTGAGGAGCCGCCGGCACACGTGATCTTTGTGCTGTGCACCACCGACCCGCAAAAGATTCTGGAGACCATTCTCTCACGCTGCCAGCGCTTCGATTTCCACCGCATCGGCAACGAGGATATCGAGCATCGCCTGTCTTACGTGTGCGAGCAGGAGGGCTTCGATTACGACGACGAGGCACTCGCCATTGTGGCGCGCCATGCCAAGGGCGGTATGCGCGACGCGCTTTCCACGCTGGAGCAGCTGAGCGTCTTTGGCAACGGTTCTGTGCATGCAGACGACGCCCGCTCGCTTTTGGGCGAGGTTTCGGACCAGATTCTGGGCGAGTTTTCCCGCGCCATTGCCGATCGCGATGTTGCCGAGCTCTATGGACTGATCCGTGCGCAGGTCGAGGATGGCAATGACCTGCTGGAGCTGACGCGCGACCTGGTGGCGCATGTGCGCGACGTGTACGTTGCCTGCGTTGCCGGTGCCCGTGCCGAGCTGTTTGAGGGCGGCTCCGAGCAGGCCGGGGCGCCTTGCTGCCGGGGCCCCTGCCTTTGGCGAGCATCCTGCCGACCGCCTGGCCCGCGTGCTGACGGTGCTTGACGATGCCGCACTGGAGATGAGGGGCGCGAGCGACGTGCGCCTGGTGCTCGAGATTGCCTGCACGCGTCTGGCACGTCCCGAGGCTGATATAACGATTGAGGCATTGGCCGAGCGCGTGGCACGCCTGGAGGCCATGGTTGCCAATGCCGCCGTGCCGGCGAGCGTGGCTGCTGCTCAG
>URGG01000121.1 GCA_900547345.1 uncultured Collinsella sp.
CTGGGGCACCTCACCAGTCGCCAGGATCTGCTCGAGTGCATCCTCATCCAGCACGGGCACACCCAGCTGCTCGGCCTTGGTGAGCTTGGAGCCCGCTTTGGGGCCGACGACCAGGTAGCTCGTCTTCTTTGAAACACTGCCCGAAACCTTGGCGCCGAGTACCTTGAGCGCCGCACCCGCCTCGTCGCGGGTGCGGTTGACGAGCGTGCCGGGGAGCACGAAGGTCAGACCCGCGAGCGGTTGTGCATCGGCGAGCTCGCCCGCCACGCCCGCGTCGGCTGCGGCTTGTGCATGCGCGGCGCCCAAGTCGACCTCGAGCGACAGACCCGCCTGGCGCAGGCGCTCCAGCACGGCAAGGTTTTCGGGCACGGCCAGGAACTGCTTGACGCTCGCCGCAATCTTGGGACCGATGCCCTCACACTCGGCAATGTCCTCTTCGCTCGCCAAGATGAGCTTGTCGATCGACAGGAATCGCTCGGCGATGACCTCGCCCACACTCTTGCCCACGTGGCGGATGCCCAGGGCAAACAGCACGCGACCGAGCGGCTGGCTCTTGGACTTGTTGAGCTCGGCGATAATTTTCTCGGCCGTCTTGAGGCCTACCGGAATGGGATCGCCCTTCTTGACGCCCTTTTTGCTGTTGGAGCTGGCGTACACGCGGCCCGTGTCCAGGCCGGCGATATCGTCGACCGTGAGCTGGTAGAAGTCCGCGACATCGTGGGTCAGGCCGGCGGCGATCATCTTGTCGACGATCTCGTCGCCTAGGCCATCGACGTCCATGCAGCCGCGGCTCACCCAGTGAAGCAGGCGCTCCTTGAGCTGCGCGGGGCAGTCGATGGAAACGCAACGGTAGGCGACCTCGCCGTCCTCGTGGACCACGGGGCTGCCGCACACGGGGCAGACCTCGGGCATGTGCCAGTCGGCCGAATCGACCGGGCGCTTGTCGAGCACCGGACCCACGACCTCGGGGATCACGTCGCCCGCCTTGTGCACGATGATGGTATCGCCCTCGCGCACGTTTTTGCGACGGATCTCGTCGATATTGTGCAGCGTGGCGCGCGCGATGGTGGAGCCGGCAACCGTCACCGGGTCGAACTCGGCGACCGGCGTGAGCACACCGGTGCGGCCCACCTGGATGCGAATTTCGCGCAGGACGGTCTGCTTTTCCTCGGGCGGGAACTTAAAGGCAATGGCCCAGCGCGGCGCGCGGGCGGTAAAGCCCAGATCGAGCTGCTGCTGGAAGCTATCGACCTTTACGACCACGCCATCGATGTCGTAATCCAGGTCACCGCGATGTTCGAGCGCCTGAGCACAGAACTCGTGGACCTCGGCCGGCGTGGCGCAACGAGCCACGTTGGGGTTGACGCTAAAGTCGGCGCTACGCAGCCAGTCGAGAAACTCGCGCTGGCTGTGGACGTGCAGCGGGTCGGTATCGGCGATGGCATAGATAAAGGTAGCGAGATCACGGCGCGCCGTGACCTTGGGATCCTTTTGGCGCAGGCTGCCGGCGGCGGCGTTGCGCGGGTTGGCGAAGGGGTCGCGGCCCTCGGCATCGGCCTCTTCATTCAGGCGTACAAAGCTGCCCTTGGGCATATAGACCTCGCCGCGTACTTCGATGATACGCTCGCGGTCGGCGCCCATGTGGGCGAGCGCCGCCTCGGACAGGTGCATGGGCACATCCTTGATGGTGCGCACGTTGAGCGACACGTCCTCGCCCGTGGTGCCGTCGCCGCGCGTGGCGGCGCGCACAAAGGTGCCGTTTTGGTAGGTAAGCGCCACGCCCAGGCCGTCGATCTTGAGCTCGCAGGTATAGGTGACGCTACCGGCGCCGAGCGCATCCTCGGTGCGCTGGAGCCATGCGTCGAGCTCGTCCAAATCCATGGCATCGTCCATGGAATACATGCGCGCCATGTGCGTGACCGGCGTAAACTGCTCGCTCACGTAGCCGCCCACGCGCTGGGTATAGCTGTCGGGCGTTACCAGATCGGGGTAGGTGGCCTCGATTTCCTGCAGCTCAACGAGCATTTTGTCAAAGGCGGCGTCCGTGATCTCGGGCGCATCGAGCATGTAGTAGCGATAGGCGTGGTAATCGAGCTCGTGACGCAGCTCGGCCGCACGCGCTGCCGCCTGGGCACGGGCATCGGTCGGTGCGGTGGCATCCGCGCTCGCGGGCGTTTCGGTATCGATGTCCACGCCGTCACCAAACAGGCTCGATTGCTCCATAGCGGCACTCCTTCGCTCGATTTCAAACGGGTACTAGAGTACCACCGGTCACCATGGGGCCGAATAACCCTTTCGAACCGCACCGAATCGGCAGCCGACGGACCGGACTGGACAGTTAGTTCAGATACGTATAATTCTGCGAGCCTGATCGTGTTCAGACGTCGTCATTCCAGCCAATTTGGCCGCCCCGGGGACTGCACGACCGGCTCGTCACCCTTCTAGACTCCCATCCGAACCCCTCCCCCATCCCAAAACAGCTCAAAACGCATGCTGAACCGCCTCGGGTTTATACGTATCTGAACTAACTGTCCAGGCTCACCCAGAATCGAGCAACTTCGTATGCTCCTTTATGTAACTCAATTCATCGCAGTTAATATTTTATATTGTGTTTGCAATATATTTTGGTATTATCAACGTGAGGTGATTGAAATGAAGAATCAGTCCAAACGTTTCCTAACCATCCTCGTCCCCCTTGTCCTTATAGCAGCCGCTTTGCTCGGCTTTTTCTGGAAGGACATTCCCTTTTCGAAGGGACTTTCCTTGCGGGGCGAAGTCGTTGCTGTGTATCACCCTTCCGCCAGCGGGGCGAGCGAAGGTCGCTTCGTTATCGCAAGCGAGCAATTCCAATCCGCACCGCTGCACCTCAACTTCAAAATCGATTCAACCATCCCCATTAAGGATCAGGATGGTAAGAAGGCAGAAGTCGGAGCCATCAAAGAAGGCGTCTACGTTGACGTAACCTGCACCGTCAACACCAGCAGCGATACCGATCCCACAAAGCTGCCCGCCCTCATAACGCCAACAGCCATCATGATTACGCAAAAGGAATAGCTCGATGTCAGAAAGGAGTTTAAAAAAATCACCAGATAGTTAGGAGCCAATGATGAAAAAGGTTGCTTATTTACTCGCCGTCTGCCTTGTTGGGTTATCGTGCATGACCGCGCAGCCCGCCTTCGCAGCAGAAACCCATTCCTCTATCATTTCGCCAGTTGCCGAAAGTCGTTCAATCTACACCGCTGAAACCACCCTCGCCTATTCGAACGGCGTCAGGCTCCATGTTACTTACACCGTTAACGATACCTATGGAACGATAACGGGCATCAAATCCATAAAGAACTGGACCTCCAATTCTCGAGTTAGCAACATCAGCTGGACTCATAGATACGGACTCAGCAACGGAAGCGTCGTCGTAACTGTTACTTACTATTACAACGGCAGTTGGCATTCTGAAGCAAGAACCATCTATGCTTAGGATTTTTTGGCTGCGGCATTGCCGCAGCCTTTTTGGGGTTAATTATGGAAAGCTCAGATAAACGATGCCGTTTTAGCAGTGTGATGTTGCTCGCCACTTTGTCTGTCGCAGCAATCATGGCGGCCTTCTCAGCGTTCAGCGTTGCCAACGAGGCGCGGGAGGTGCTCTTTGCACCCACTCCCTTCTATATTAACGGTGAGTCCATTCCGAGCGCCGTCCTTACCGCACTCGCCATCCGCGACGTTCTGGCCCTGGCGCTTTCAATCACATGCCTGATTGTCTACTTGAACTTCTGCCTTGACGTCGTCAGCACTCAGTCGATATTCACGCGAAAACAATGCCGGCGTTTTCTGGTTGTTGGGCTTCTGCTGCTCATTTCTTCAATTGTCTCGATTACCTTCGATAACCTATGTGCCGCCCAGCTCCCCAACGACGTCAGTATTACCGCAATTGGTATCTTTGGTTTTAACGCTTGGACACTGGTTCTCGCTTTGTTTGCGCTATCTCTTTCGGCTATCTTTGAGTACGGGCGACTCTTGCAGTCGGACGTTGACGCCATTATTTAGAAGGAGGGCAGCATGCCAATCGTCATGAGACTCGATCGCGTCATGGCGGATCGCAAAATGTCCTCTCAAGAACTTGCCGACATTATCGGCATCTCACCCGTTAACGTTTCGCGCATTAAAACGGGGCGACTCAAGGGCATCCGCTTTTCGACGTTGACCGCGATGTGTGAGGCGCTTCATTGCAAGCCTGGTGATATCATCGACTGGATGTCGGACGAAGAGTACATCGAGGCCTTTGGAAGCCTGCCCAGCGACGAAGACTAACTAAAATGATCCATTTTCCTCCGTCCCCGGGGGATCATTATGAAAAGAGGGGCTGTCCCGCGCTTGGCGGGACAGCCCCTCTG
>URGG01000122.1 GCA_900547345.1 uncultured Collinsella sp.
GCCGTCTTCCGTTAAACAGAGCGGGGGACCTGTGGGCGGGGGGGGAGCCGCATTAACGCCAATCTGACGTTCAATTTCGAGGGCGCGACCAAAAGGTCAGCGCCCTCTCATTTCACGTCACCTTGGCGCAAATGCGGCCCGCTCGCTGTTGGTGCCTGACATCGAGTGAGCCACTGTCTTGGGCAGCTAAAAGGCCCCGTCCCATATTTGCTGCCCCACTCGCAACTTATCTTGCCGATGGAGTTGTTGCCGTTTCGCTCGTCTGACTCGCATCGGCGTCGTCGCTTTGCCCGCCTTCGTCCTTTTGAGCATCGGCAATGGTGGCAGCAGCTGCGACCATACCGCGCTGGGGCGCCACACCCGTCTGGTCTTGTGCGCCTTCAACAAGCTCCGTGCCAGCATGCGCAAGTTCAGGCGATTTGAACATCGCGCCCAGACTCGCGCCGTCGCCGGCATATCCGAGCGCCGCGAGCGCGATGACGATTATCGCGGCAACGACCACGATCGGCACGTAACGATGCCAGCCTGCAGGATTGAGGCCGCTACGGCGGGCAGCACCGCGGCTAATGTAGCCAAGCGTTCCATCGTGCTTGAGCTTTGAGCCCACCACGCGCCTTCGTCCCCACAACGAGGACTCGGCCTGCATGGCCAAGCGAGCGCTTGCCGAAGGATAGCCATATTTTGTGCGCTTGAACGAGCCGTCGAACCCCGAGGCGCTTTTGCCCCACGTCCGCGAAGTCGTACGCCGGCCGACCGGCGCCGCACTTCGCTTTGTTCGGTTCGTTTTTGAAGTCTCCGCCATACTCCCCCGCACGCCGTAACACAATCGAAACAATGCTTCTTTGGACTGTATCACACGCGCCGCACGCGGTCACGGCGCCTCGCTCAGCGGTCGTTGTCCTTCAGCAGGCGCCATAAAGTCGTGCGGCTTATACCGAGCACCTCTGCCGCACGTGTCCTGTTGCCGTGAAGGTACTGCAGGACCAACCGTGCGACATCGCGCTCGGTATCGGCCAGGGGACGCAAGATGTACAAATCGCTTTCGAGCGCCGGGGCGCCAAAGGTCGCGGTCTTGATAACGTCCTCCTGGGCAAGCACCTCTTTCGCCACGGCACGCTCCACCGTTCCAGCCCCCACTAATATATAGAGTCGTTCAGAGACTTCACGCAGCTGCAGGTAATTGCGGGGCCAACGGTACGCATCGAGCGTCTCTGCCGCGGCGGCGGACAACATGGGGGCACCCGTCTTAAACATATCTGCCAGATACCCCAGATAGCGCGCAACCTTTTCCGACGCGCCGCCCTGCTCGGCAATCGCCGGCGCCACACTCACTGCACAGGCCAGACGCTCGGTTACAAAAGCAGCCTGATCGCTTTCGCCGCCGCCCGGCATATCGTTTGCCGTCAACACCACATGGCAACGAGTTGCGAGCGCCGTGTCGATCATTGCGGACACGAGCTCGCGCAGACGTTGGGGGCCAACAGCATGCCAGCCGCTCACGCAAAGCGTCAGCCCCGTTTGGAATAGCGGCGATTCGGAACTTTTGAGCAGATGGCGCCAACCGCGATCCGTAAGCTCATCGAGCGCAACGGACACAAAGGGCTGATCGGCATAGGGTCCATCCAGGTACAGGCGTTTTGCAATCTGGTCCTGCCCCGCGCCCAGCTCGCCCTCGAGCATAAGGGGCACCCCGCGTGCGTAGCTCTCCCGTACGGGGGCAGCGACCGCTGCCGCATCTTCGACGATGCCGTGCGTGCTCGACTCGTAGCGAGCCTCGACTTCGTCGGCATTGAGCCACTCGATGCCCGCATGCGTCGCAGCGGCGCGCACCTCATGCGCCACGACCACCCAAAGCGCTCCGCGCTCCTTGGCCGTCGGGCGCACCGTCAAGCTCAACCGCACGCCCTCGTGGCCCATCACCAGGCGTGCCCCATCGCCCACGCGAGCGAGACGCTCAGAAACAAAAGCAGCGATATCCTGCTCGAGCGCCGCGTCACTCATAGTCGAGATTACAACGCCACCGCGCCCGTCGATTGCCAGCGCCGATGCTCCGGCTGCGGACAATGCCTCAATCAGAATCTGCAGCTTGGCATCGCTGTCCATAGTTCGCCCCGTCTCCAGCCGCGGCCCTTATCTGTGGCTTGGCATCTCAAGTGTTTCAAAATTGAACGATAATGTTCACCAAACACTATAGGGCCCGCGGTGCCTTCTTGCGAATATATGAATTGCCCCGCATCGCCATCCTGGCGGGGCGATAAGAGCTCTTCGGGACCTATCAACCTGCGGACAAGCCATACCCGCAAGAGCTCCTATCGCTCCACCGTGAGAATGCGCTCGCCAGCACGCAACACGCAAATCAGCTACTTCTCTACCAGATTCCCAGCACGTGCTGCATTCCCAAACTCATGCATGCAATGCCAATCCAGCAGCAAAAGCCCAACGCGATGGGTTTGCCGCCCTTTTTGACCAGCTCGACGATATCGGTATTAAAGCCAATAGCCGCCATGGCCATCACAATAAGGAACTTCGACAGCTCCTTGATGGGCGCCGTAATGGACGCAGGAAGCTGAAGCACCGTGGTGATCACGCTCGCCAGCACAAAGAACAACACGAACATGGGAAACGCACGTTTAAGCGAGAACGTGCTTTTGGCGTCGCCGCCGGCCTTGCGTGCCAGATGCATCTGCCAGCATGCGAGGACCAGCGTGATGGGGATAATGGCCAGCGTCCTGGTGAGCTTGACCACCGTGGCGCTCTCGAGCACATTGGCGCCGGGATGCATGCTGTCCCAAGCGCTCGCCGCAGCCGTTACCGACGAGGTGTCGTTGATGGCGGTGCCGGCAAACAGGCCAAAGCCCTCGTTGGTCAGCCCGAGCATGCCGCCGAGCGTCGGAAACACGAGCGCCGCGATAACGTTAAACAGGAAGATGACCGAAATGGCCTGGGCAATCTCGCGATCGTCGGCATCGATGACGGGCGCGGTCGCAGCGATGGCCGAACCGCCGCAAATCGACGAGCCCACACCCACAAGCGTCGCAATCTTGCCCGGCACGTTCATAACGCGGCAGAGCACGAAGGCGATGACAAGCGAGGTCGAGATCGTCGCCACGATAATCGGCAGCGACTGGGCGCCCTTGGACAGAATCTGGGAGAGGTTCATGCCAAAGCCAAGCAGGATAACCGCGTACTGCAAGACTTTTTTAGACGTATAGGTGACACCGGCGGCGAGCTGTTCGCGGCGATTCTTGGGAAAGACAAGCGCCAGAACCATGCCAAGGAGGATGGCAAATACCGGACCGCCGACCACCTCAATCTGTTTGCCGAGCAACGTCGCGGGGATGGCGATGATCAGGCAGAACAAGACACCCTTCCAGCGCTCGCGTACGATATTCGCCAGTTGCATATGGGATTCCTTCTTTCTATTTCACGTTTGCGACGGCTTATGATACGGCAATATTGAGCACAGCCTTGTGCAAATACAGACTAAGATGCCGCAATAGTTCTTGGGCAACAGCCGAATTACCCACCGCGGAGAGCTGATTCGCGGCATAATTAACAGCTGATATATGAGTGTGATAGAACGGTTGTGAGGCACTATGGAAGAATCGATGCACGTCGGCGAGCAGGAAACGAGCCTACAGGACCAGTCCTACCACACCATTCGACGCAAAATCGTCTACCTGGACTACAAGCCGGGCGAAAAGCTAGGCGTCAAGCAGCTTTGCGACGACCTGGATATGGGGCGCACCCCTGTGCGCGAGGCACTGGTGCGTCTGGCGCAAGAGGGCCTGGTGCGCACCGTGCCCCAAAGCGGCACCTATGTCTCGCCCATCAACCTCACCTTTGCCGAGAGCGCCTGCTACATTCGCGAACACCTGGAAAAACAGGTGATTGTGGAGTGCTGCGCCCGTGCCACCTCGGCAGGCATCGAGCAGCTCGACCGAGCCATCGCGCTGCAGGAAAAGGCCATGGCCGAAGAGGATCGCATCGGATTCTTTTTAAGCGACAACCTCATGCACCGCATGATCTTTAGCATCGCGTGCCGCAGCACCGTGTGGTCGTGGCTCGAGGCGACCAATGCCGACCTGGAGCGCTTCCGCTGGCTGCGCGCCGCCACGCAGAGGCTCGACAATCAGGAGATTGCTAACGAGCACAAGCAAATCCGCCGCGCCATCGCCGGCCGCGACCCCATCGAGGCGAGCTTTTTGGTCAGCAAGCACCTGCATATGATGTTCCGCAACCAGACCGAGGTCCTGGACCAATATCCCAAGTATTTCGAGACCAGCAAGCTCCGCTAACCTGCCAAAAAGGGACAGGTTTATTTCGGCAGGTTTTACCTGGTCAAATGAAAC
>URGG01000123.1 GCA_900547345.1 uncultured Collinsella sp.
CTTCCTCAACCCGGGCCGGGAAACCCAGGTGGGAGCGCGGGCCCAGCCACTCCATGAGCGCCGGCAGCGCCTTACAGGTGAGCGGACCGTAGGTGCGCTCGATCTCGTCGGCATGCACGGCACCCGCCGGCATCTCCGTCGGCGCGGCATACGCGTTGCCCGCGATGGCGGCGGCCAGGGCATCCTGCGGAGACAGCGCCGGAGCGGCCAAGCTATCGAGCGGATTGGAGCCCGCGGCGTCACGCGCGCCAACGAGCGCCTCAAACGAGGATACCGGGGCAGATGGCCCCGGTTCGGGCGCAGGCGCGCTCACCACGACAGGCTCGGGCTCGGCGCTAGCAGGCACATCGGCAACACCGGCAGCGCGCAGCTCTTCCAAGCTCTCGAGCGTACCTTCGATATCCTCGTGCGTCTCCTCAAATTCGGCGGCGACGCCCAGGAATTCCTGGATGTTCTCGGCGCGGCTCTCGGACTCCATGGTGCCCTCGGCGCGGAAAGCCTGCAGCAGGCCCGTCTTATCGACGATCATCTCGACGACGTCCTTGAGCTCGCCGTCCATGCGGCGACCCTCGCGCACCAGCGCCACAAAGCTCGACAGGCCGTTGCGCACCTTGGCGCTAAACATGCCCGTCTCGGCTGTTGCGATCTCGCAGGCTTGGAAGAACGAGCAGCGGTTGTCGCGTGCCAGCTGCTCAATCTTTTGAATCGAGGTGGAGCCGATGCCGCGGCGCGGCGTGTTGATGACGCGCTTGACGCTCATCTCGTCGGCCGGGTTCACGATCATCTTGAGGTAGGCCATGACGTCGCGGATCTCGGCACGGTCGAAGAATCGCGTGCCGCCCACGATCTTGTAGGGCACGCCTGCGCGCAGGAACATATCTTCGAGGATACGCGACTGGGCGTTGGTGCGGTAGAACACAGCGATATCGTCGTAACTCGTGCCCTTGGAGTGCAGCTTTTCGATCTCGCCGGCAATCCAGCGGCCCTCGTCGCGCTCATCGCTTGCCTGGAAGGCCTGGATCTTCTCGCCGTCGCCCTCGGCCGTAAACAGACGCTTGTCCTTGCGTTGCGAGTTGTGGCGCACCACGGCGTTGGCGGCGCTCAGGATATGACCCGTAGAGCGGTAGTTCTGCTCCAGCTTAACGGTCTTGCAGTTTTTAAAGTCCTTCTCAAAGTCCAGGATGTTGGTGATGTCGGCGCCGCGCCAGCTATAAATGGACTGGTCATCGTCGCCTACGACCATGAGGTTTTGGTACTTGGCGGCCAGCAGGTTGGCGATCTCGTACTGGACGTGGTTGGTGTCCTGATACTCGTCGACGCTAATGTAGCGGAAACGCTCTTGGTACTTATCGAGCACCTCGGGGCGGGTGCGCAGCAGCTCAAGCGTGCGCACGAGCAGGTCGTCGAAGTCCATAGCGTTGGCGGCGCGCAGGCGGCGTTCCAGCTCCAGGTAGACCTGCGCGGCCTTTTTGTCGTTGAGGCTGTCGGCGGATTTGAGCATGTCCTCGGGGACGATCATGGCGTTTTTGGCCGAACTGATCTTGCTGCGGATCATATTGATGGGGAATTGCTTTTGCTCGATACCGAGCGCCTGCATAATATCGCGCACCATGCGCTTGGAATCGTCGTCATCGTAGATGGTGAACTGACCGGTGTAGCCCAGCAGATCAGCGTCCTCGCGCAGCATACGCACGCACATGGCATGGAAGGTGCACACCCACATGCCACGGGTGCCGCTGGGAATGAGCGCCGCCAGACGCTCACGCATCTCGGCCGCGGCCTTGTTGGTAAACGTGATGGCAAGGATCTGCCAGGGCTTAACACCCAGGTCGCCGAGCATATGTGCGATGCGGAAGGTCAAGACGCGGGTCTTGCCCGAGCCGGCGCCGGCAAGGACCAGCAACGGACCCTCGGTGGTCAGGACCGCCTCGCGCTGGGCGGGATTAAGGCTGTCGAGGTCGACGAGCGGCTTGGCGGGTTTGGGTGCCGGCGCGGGAGCGTCGTAGATGTCGAGCGGGACGAGCTCGGGCTCCGGCGCAGCGGGGGCGGTGTATGCATCGAGCGGCACGGGTTCCGGCGTGGGCGGCACGGGTACCGCGGCGTTCTTTTCCCAGGGCAAGGGCTGGGTCATGGGCGACTCCTCATCTGACGGACGGCGCGCCTGCGGGCGGCGCCATAGTTTGAGCCGTACTAGTATACCGAGCCGCGCGGACACCGGCGCAAATCACACCACGACTCCGTGCGCCACCGTCAGGCCCGCCCAGCGGATTTGGCGCAATGGGGTCAGGTTAGTCTGCACCACATTGGTGCAAAGAAACCTGGCCCCATTGCGCCAATCACGGAGCCACCGATGTCATGGCAACGGTAGCGAGCGGCGGCCAGGGCGAACAAATTGGCATGAAAAGGGGGTGGCATAGACCTTTTGGTCATGCCGCCCCCTTCGAATGACAAGTTGTCTCCCTGGCCGCCGCGCGGCGTCAACCAAGTTACAGGCCGAGCATAGGCTCCAGAACGAAGAAGTATGCGAGCACTACGACGCCCAGGATGATGCGGTAAACACCGAAGCACTTGAAGTCGTGACGGCGGACGAAGCCCATGAGCCACTTGATGGCGATGAGCGAAACCACAAAGGCCACAACGCAGCCCACGCCCAAGATAGCGACCTCGTTGGCGCCGAACGTGCCGCCCTTGATGAAGTATTTGACCAGCTTGAGTGCACTCGCGCCAAACATGACAGGGATGGCCAGGAAGAACGTAAACTTGGACGCCACCGAACGCGTACAGCCCAAAAGCAGGCCGCCGATGATGGTAGAACCGGAGCGCGACGTGCCCGGAATCAGCGAAAGCACCTGGAAGCAGCCGATACCCAGCGCAGTCTTCCAGCTCAGGTCCTCGAGCGTGGCGATGGAGCCAAAGTCCAGATTCTCGTCATCGTCCTCATCCTCAGCGGTAGCCGCGGCGGGCGCCGCAAAGTGCGCACCGGCGGGACGTCCACCCGACACCACAGCACGCGAACCAAACGAACCGGCAACGGCCATTTCCTCGCGCTTGCTCGCGCGCCAGTTCTCGATCACGATAAACAGCACGCCGTACACAATGAGCGCCAGCGCCACGACGGGAGCATTGTAGAAATGCTCCTCCATCCAGTCGTTAAGCGGCAGACCGATCGCCGCAGCGGGAATGCAGCCGAGCACAATCTTGCCCCACAGTACCCAGGTGTCGCGACGGCCCTCCTTGCCCTTGCTGGGCGAGAACGGATTGAGCTCATGGAAGAACAGGACGCAGACGGCCAAAATGGCGCCAAGCTGAATCACGACCAGGAACATATTCCAGAACGTCTCGCTCACGTTCATCTTGACGAACTCGTCCACCAAGATCATGTGACCGGTCGACGAGACGGGCAGCCATTCGGTGATGCCCTCGACCAGGCCCATGAAGGCAGATTTTAGAAGCTCGATAATATCCAAAGGGACCCCCTCGTTAGACACCCGCCGATATTGTTCTGCGGACGGTGCGGGCGATGTCCCATTATCAACCGTTCGGGCGCGTCTACGCCTACCCTTACCAAAAAACTCGCCCGTTCACAGAATTGCGAGCGGTCAAACCCAAATCCTTGGGTATAACTGCAACAAGATAAAGTGTCCGGCGGCCAACGCGCCCGCGCCCGCCCGATGCACGAGCCCCGCGCCCGTGCGATAGACCAAGGAGGAAACCATGAACGAGGGCTACACCAAGGTATTTGTTTCACTCGACGGTACTGAGCAGCAGGATTTTGTGCTCGCACGCGCCATCAAGGTCGCCGCGAACAACGGCGCCAAGTTAATCATCGGCCACGTTATCGATTCCACGGCGCTCGAGAGCGCCGGTTCCTATCCGGTCGATCTGGTCAACGGCCTAGAGGAGGCATTTAAGAACTCCATCGCCAAGCAGCTCGAAGAGGCCAAGGCCAATCCCGATATTCCCGAGGTCGAGGTCATGATTCGCGCCGGCCGTATTCGCGAGACGCTCAAGGACGAGATGCTCGACGTGGTTAAGCCCGACCTGGTGCTCTGCGGCGCCCGCGGCCTGTCCTCGATCAAGTATGCGCTGCTGGGTTCGATTTCGACGTTCCTGCTGCGCAATACGGACTGCGACATTTTGGTCGTGAAGTAGGTTCCTTCCCGCCGGCGCAAGGCCTGCGGGGTTATCACGCCGACGTCCTCGCCGCTTCGCGGCTGCGGGATGTCGGCCTTGATAACCCCTCCCGGCCTTGCGCCTTCGTCACCGTACTTCAGCGAGTTGTCTGATTGAAAA
>URGG01000124.1 GCA_900547345.1 uncultured Collinsella sp.
GGATTACCGCGGCATCCTTTGCAGCTTTGCGGCCGCCATTGGCGTGGCGTGCCTGTGCGCCCTGGCCGCGCTGGCGCTGGGACTGCCGCCGGTCGAGGGCCTGTTGGCATCAATTGCTCTGGGCTACGGCGTCATGCTCGCCTGGGACGTGGTACTGCTGTACCGGTATTTTCCTCAGAGCGACCGCAGCCCCTGGCCCTTTTTGCAGTGGCTCGATCAGTTTATGCCGCTGGCGCTCACGGGTCTGTTAACCAATCTGGGACTCTTTGCGCACCTGGTGATTATTTGGGCTGGTCCCATTGGCGTTCAGGTCAAGGGCTTGTTTTATGGTGCGCCCTACTACGATGTGCCGGCGCTGATCGCGTTTTTGACGATCCTGGTCACGACCGTCAACTTTGTGGTCTCGGTCGAGGTCAACTTCTATCCACGCTACCGCGACTACTACAGTCTGTTCAACGACGGCGGCGTGGTGGGCGACATCGTGGTGGCAGAGGAGGGGATGCTCTCCACGCTCAACAGCGAACTGCGCTTTTGCGCGCTCAAACAGTTGTTTGTGACCGCGGCGGTCATCTCGCTCGAGACCACGGTACTGTCGGCCTTACCGTTGGGCTTTAACAACCTTATGCACGGGTATTTTCGCACGCTGTGCGTGGGCTATGGCCTGTATGCCGTGGGCAATACGGTGATGCTTATCTTGCTGTACTTTACCGACTACAAGGGGGCCGTGCTGGCCTCGGGGTTGTTTGCCGGTGTGGCCGGGCTGGCGACTGCCGTGTCGTTGCTTTTGCCGCAGCAGTTTTACGGCTTTGGCTTTTTGTTGGGTGCAGCGGTGTTTTTTATCGTGGCGCTGCTGCGGCTCGATACCTATACCGCCAACTTGCCGTATCGTATCCTGAGCCAGCAGCCCATTGTGGCGACCGACAAGACGGGCTGGTTTACCGAACTTGGCCGGGTGCTCGACCGTGTTGAGCAATGCTACGAGGACAAGCGCGCGGGCGGTGAGCCGCGCAGTGCGTTTGAACGTATGGTGGTTCGCCTGTACCAAAAACATTGGGGAGGTTCTGATGATCGATAAGTTGATGTCTCGTCGTCGCCTGTTTGAGGCGGCTGCCGGCGCGCTGTTGCTTTCGGGCTGCTCGTCTCAGGACGAATCCTCGACCAACAAGGTCAAAAAGCAGGACAAGATTAAAAAGGCCGAGTCCTCGGACGGTACCAAGCACCTGCGCGATAAGGACGAGCTGTACGAGGTCTACGACGACTCGGGGATTGTGACCATGTACCTGACGGTCTCGCGCGGCAACAGCTCCGAGAACACCGACCACAGCTGGGCGGAGATCAATACGTACTCGGTGTATGACTATGCCGACATGGGCGTGACGCGCTATCAGGTTATGGGCCTGCTGCAGCCAGGCGACGAAGACGGCCCGGTGGCCGGCGAGGTTGGCTATGGCGAGGAAGCGCCCAATGCCACTGTGCAGGTGCGCGGCCAGACGTCGAGCGGTTATACGCAGAAGAATTACAAGGTGGAGCTCAAAAAAGGAAAAGGTACCTGGCGCCAGCAGCGTGCGATTGCGCTCAACAAGCACATGGGCGAGGGTATGCGTTTTCGCAACAAGATGGCCTACGACCTTATCCGTGGGATTCCCCAGATGATGGGCCTGCGCACGCAGTTTGTGCATCTGTGGGTGTGCGACCAGACCGAAAAGTCCAACGACACCTTTGAGGACTACGGCCTGTTTACGCAGGTGGAGCAGCTCAACAAGACGGCGCTTAAGGCACATGGCCTGGATAAGAGCGGGCACCTGTACAAGGTGAACAGCTTTGATTTCCATCGCTACGAGGACACCATTAAGCTTGCCGATGATCCCGACTACAACCAGGCAAGCTTTGAAGGCATGCTCGAGATTAAGGGCGATACGGACCACACCAAGCTCATCGAGATGCTCGATGCGCTCAACGACGAATCGCAAAAGATCGATGACGTGCTCGACACCTACTTTGATACCGAGAACCTGGTCTATTGGTTGGCGTTTCAGATCCTGACGGGCAACTGCGATACGCAGAACCGCAACTGCTATCTGTACAGCCCGCTTAACTCCAAGGTCTGGTACATCCTGGATTGGGATAACGACGGCATGCTGCGTAAGCTTGAGCTTTCTCTTACCGGGTTTTCGGACTACGCGAGCTGGGAGCGCGGTGCAAGCAACTACTGGGGCAACGTGCTGTTTAACCGCGCGTTGCGCAGCAAGTCGTTCCGCAGCAAACTCGACCGTGCCGTCAAGGACTTGCGCTCGTATTTGACCGAGACTCGCCTGACCAAGATGATCAAGCACTACCGCGAGGTGACTGAATCCCTGGTCTTTGCTTCGCCCGATATCGACAATCTGCCTGTCACCAAGGACCAATACGAGCAGATCGCCTCGGCGATTCCCTCCGAGATCGAGGAGAACTACAAGAGCTTTCGCGAGAGTTTTAAAAAGCCCATGCCGTTCTACATCGGCGTGCCGCAGATCGATAACGGTAAGCTGCGCATCAACTGGGATGCGTCCTACGACTTTGAGGCGCGCGACATTCGCTACACCGTAGAGCTTGCGCGCGACTATGCCATAAGCGACGTGGTCTTTAAGGCCGAGGACGTGCTGCTTCCCGAGGTGACCTGCGATGCGCCCGATGCCGGCCAGTATTTTGTGCGCGTGCGTGCCGCCAACTCCGACGGCTTTACGCAAGATGCGTTTGACTACTATGTGACCGACGACGGCAAGCACTACGGCATGAAGTGTTTTTACGTGCAAGACGGCGGTAAGGTCGTGGAGGACACGTATGAGGAGGGCTAGCGCGCTGCTTGAGCGCTTGGCGGCTCCGCCTGGCCGTGCCACGCAGGAGCGTTACCGCCACGAGCTCAAATATCTCATTAACGAGGGCGAGCACGCCGCGCTTGCCTGTCGCATGGCGCCGGTGTTTAAGCTGGACAAGCATGCGCGGGCGGGCGGTTACACCATTCGCAGCCTGTACTTTGACGACTACTGCAACTCGGCCTACGAGGAAAAAGACGCCGGCATTCTCATGCGCAAAAAGTATCGCGTACGCATTTATAACGGCAGCGACAAGGTGATTAAGCTCGAGCGCAAAAAGAAGTACGGCAGCTGGATTTACAAGGAGGACGCGCCGCTTACGCGCGGCGAGTTTGAGCAGATTGTGGCTGGCGACTACGACTTTTTGCTGAGGAGCCCTTATCCGCTCTGTCGCGAGTTCTACATCGAGTGCATCTGCAACATGATGCGCCCGCGGACCATCGTGGACTACGAGCGCGAGCCGTGGGTGATGGACGAGGGCGCTGTGCGCATTACGTTTGACATGAACGTGCGTGCCGCGGTGGGAAGCTTCGATATCTTTGACGCGACGCTGCCCGCGCTGCCGGTCCTGGAGCCCGGCAAGCTGGTGATGGAGGTCAAGTTTACGGAGTTTTGCCCACAGCTCGTGCGCGATATGGTGCCGCCGGGCGCGGCCGAACTCACAGCGGTCTCCAAGTACTGCCTGTGTTACGAAATGACCGCCTACCTGCGCGGATTTAACTACTGGGAATCGGATTTTGAAAACCGAGGGGATACTTAGACCATGAGCACCAGGGACTTTTTTAAGAACTCCGTCTTGGAGGCGTTTGGCCAGGTCGACCCTGCCAAGATTGGCCTTTCGCTGCTCGTGGCGCTCGCCATGGGCATCCTGATCTATTACGTGTACAAGCGCTTTTTTACCGGCGTGGTGTATTCGCGTAGCTTTGCCGTGACGCTCGTGGGTATGTGCGTGCTCACCTGCATGGTCACGCTCGCGATCTCGACCAACGTGGTCATCTCGCTCGGTATGGTCGGCGCTCTGTCCATCGTCCGCTACCGTACGGCGGTCAAGGACCCGCTCGACCTGCTGTATCTGTTTTGGGCCATTACCACGGGCATTACGGCCGGCGCCGGCATGTATGCGCTCGTGGGGCTCACGGCGGTGGTGATCGTGGTGATGATCGCCGGCTTTGCGAGCCACCAGGACAAGGCGCGCGTGTACATGATGGTCATCCACTACACGGGCCAGACCACCGGCGACGATATCGTGCGTGCATTTGGGCGCACCAAGTTCACCGTCAAGTCCAAGACCATGCGCGGCGACAAGGTCGAAATGGCTGCCGAGGTGTTCTCGGATGGTGTAGATATGCCCTATGCTGACGCCATCCGCGCGCTCGACGGCGTGGAGGACCTAACGCTCATCCAGTA
>URGG01000125.1 GCA_900547345.1 uncultured Collinsella sp.
TACGGGACCACAACCCGTCGCTCTAGCCAACTGAGCTACACCCACCGTGTCCTGTGCGCTTCGCGCTCGACTATTATTGCAAGGAACGCCATGCGATGCAAGCCCCAATTTTCAAGAATTTTGAAAAGAGTTTTTTAGATCCATTTCGGGCAAATCCTACCGGTTCCATAGGAGTAAACTTGCCCCACTGCAAATGCTCGAAAGGACCGGCATGAAAGAACTCTCCAACCGTACGGCAACGTTTACCGATTCCGTCATCCGCCGTATGACGCGCATCTCCAACAAGTATGGCGCCGTCAACCTGTCGCAGGGCTTCCCTGACTTCGATCCCCCAGCGCAGTTGCTCGATAGCCTCAGCACCATCGCCAGCGACCCCAAGCCGCTCTATCACCAGTACTCCATCACCTGGGGCTCCCAGGCCATGCGCGAGGCGCTCGCCGCCAAACAGGAGCACTTTATGGGCATGCCGGTGAACCCCAACGAGAATATCGTAGTCACCTGCGGCTCCACCGAGGCCATGATGGCCGCCATGATGACGGTCACAAACCCCGGAGACAAGGTCGTCATCTTCTCGCCGTTCTACGAGAACTACGGCGCTGACACCATTCTCTCGGGTGCCGAGCCTATCTATGTGCCGCTCAACCCGCCCACATTCGACTTTGATCGTGAGGTACTCGAGGCAGCCTTCCGCGACAACGACCCCAAGGCCATCGTCCTGTGCAACCCTTCCAACCCTTGCGGCAAGGTCTTTACGCGCGAGGAGCTCACCTTCATCGCCGACCTCTGCAAAAAGTACGACGCCTACTGCATCACCGACGAAGTCTACGAGCACATCGTCTACGCGCCCCATGAGCACGTCTATATGGCCACGCTGCCCGGCATGTTCGAGCGAACCATCAGCTGCAGCTCGCTGTCTAAGACGTACTCCATCACCGGCTGGCGTCTGGGCTACACCATCGCCCCGGCCCAGATCACCGAGCGCATCAAGAAGGTCCACGACTTTCTCACCGTGGGTGCCGCCGCTCCCCTGCAGGAAGCCGTTGTCACCGCCCTCAACTTCGACGACAGCTATTACGATGAGGTCCTTGACCTCTATACCGCCAAACGCGACCTGTTCTGCCAGGGACTCGATAGCATCGGTCTTGAGCATAACGTGCCGCAGGGCGCCTACTACGTCATGATGGACATCTCTGAGTTTGGCTATGACAGCGACCTCGAATTCTGCGAGGACCTCGCATCCAAGGTGGGCGTGGGCGCCGTGCCCGGCTCGAGCTTCTTCCGCGAGCCCGTCAACCATCTGATTCGTTTCCACTTTGCCAAGCGGGACGAGACGCTTAACGCGGCACTGGAGAACCTCAAGTCGCTACGTGATAAAATCAAGCCGCGCGGGTAAAGACGGCCCGGCAACTAAAGCAACCAAAGAAGCCTCGCACCGCCCGCCGCGTTGCGAGGCTTCTTTTTATAGCGCTTTCTTAAATGGTTTAGAGCTCTATACTTTAGTCACGGAGCAACTCGTCCCAGAGAGAGGAATACTATGGCAGAACAGCAGCTTATCGGAGCGCTCGAGGCCGGCGGCACCAAGATGGTCTGCGCCACGGGCTATGCAGACGGTACGGTCCTGGAGCGTGAGCAGATCGCGACCACGACCCCGCAGGAGACTGTCGAGGCCGTCAACGCATGGTTTGCCGACAAGGGCATCGCCGCGCTGGGCATCGGCGCCTTTGGCCCCACCGCAGTCAACCCTGCCTCGCCCCAATACGGCAAGATCCTGGAGACGCCCAAAACGGCATGGCGCTACTTCGACCTGCTGGGCACTATCCAAAACGAGCTCAATATTCCCTGCGGCTACGACACCGACGTCAACGTTGCCTGCTTGGGCGAGGTCACCTTTGGTTGCGCCCAGGGCCTCACGGACGTGGTCTACCTGACCATCGGCACTGGTGTGGGCGCCGGCGTGCTCTCGGGCGGTAAGCTCGTACACGGCATGATGCATCCCGAGGCCGGCCACATCCTGGTCACGCGCGACCCGCGCGACACCATCGGCGAGCATAGCGCCTGCCCCTTCCACGACAACTGCCTAGAGGGCCTCATCGCCGGCCCCGGCGTTAAAAAGCGCTGGGATGGCAAGAGCGCCGGAGACATGGCCGATGACCCGGAGGCCATGGACCTGCTCGCCGGCTATCTGGCACAGGCGCTCATGACCTACACGCTGTGCTACGCGCCGCAAAAGATCATCATCGGTGGCGGCGTGGCCGACCACACCCCCATCGTGCCGCTCGCGCGCAAGAAGTGCGCCGAAATGCTCAATGGCTATATCGTCACGCCCGAGGTCAACGACATCGATAACTTCATCGTCAACAACAGCCTCGAGGGCAAGCAGGGCATCATGGGCTGCCTGGCTCTGGGCGCACAGGCGCTTCAGCAGCAGACGCACCCACAGGGCGTGGCGCGCTCGGCAAATCCGACCTACGGAACGACGCCACCACGCCCCATATAAGCCCTCTAATAAAAAAGGCCGCCTAGGACCAAACATACGTCCTAGGCGGCCTTTTTGGCACATATGAGCGATCGTAGTAGATATCGGAGCACAACGCCCGTTGCCGCTCCACAGCAGTCGATCATCACATCGGTGATCATGCCGGCGCGTCCCGGCACAAAGAGCTGAATCGTCTCGTCGATCGAGGGAATCAGCAGCAGGAACACCGCCGTGGGCAGCAGCACGTCAAAGGTGCGCCGGCCCTCAAAATCAAAGGCGCGCGTTGCCAGGATGCCGAGCACCATATACTCGGTAAAATGCGCGCACTTGCGAACAACAAAGTTGGTCACCCATTCATATGGAAGTCCCACGCTGTGCAGGAAACCGCGGATAGCTTCCATGACCGTTAGGCTCAGCGAGCCCGACCCCGAGCCGGGAACCAGCGAATTGCCCCAGATCAAGAGCGCCATCAGGCAGGTTACAACCGCGCATTTTCGATTGATCTTAACCATGCAGAAGTTATGCCTCCGCGCGGAGCGGCGCGAAGCTGGCGGTACCGCCCTCGATAACGCTCAGATAGGCACGGCCCGTACGCTTGGCGGTTGAGGACTGCAGGCGCTCGATCTCTTCCTCGAGGATCTGATTGACGCGCTCGTGACGACGGTTTTCCATAATGCCGGCGGCAATAGCCTCGGCCCGCTCGATGCTCTCGCGCGAGATACGGGCAGTATCCTCGGGGAACACAGCACTGTGACGGCCGACATAGGCGGGGGCAGCAGGCTGAGGGGCAGCGACGGGAGCGGGGGCTGCAACAGGAGCGGGCTCGTCAATCTCATCCAGAATCGCGGTGGCGGCGGCCCACATGTCCTCGTGGCCCGAGTAATCGGCCATGGGAACATCAACCTCGAGCGAGGCGTCCGGAAGGTCGCCGGTGTCGATGCGATCTTGGGCATCAATCGATGCGGTGATGGCTGCAGGCTCATCGAGGTCATCGAGATCGATGTCCACGGCACCGGAGATGATAGGCATGCTGGCGAGGTTTGCATTGTACGGCGCAGCCTCAGCCGCCTGCTGCTGAGCAGGAGCGCCCCACAGCGAGCTTTCGGCGGCACGGCGGGCGGCAACGGCCTCCTCGTCCGCGGTCATGGCTTCGTCAACGTACGAATTGTCGGCAGAAGCGTTCGCGTCCGCCGAGGTAGCGCTGTAGGCGTTATTGGCTGCCGCGTTGGCGACGAGTGCCACGAAAGCCGCCGTGCTGCCCACAGGGGCGGCCTGGGAGCCAGACACGGCGCGTGCCGCGGCGGCGATGTCGTCACGATTGAAGGAGCCGGTCTGCCCGCCGTTGGTGAGCACGTCGATGGCGACTTGATAGACGTCGCGCGAGTGTGCAGGGTCGCAGCTCACCGGCGAATCGTCGTCGAGCATACTGTCGATCATGGACCAAGCCTCGGCCTCGTCCATGGCATCTGCGGCTCGAGCGGACACCATCATCGGCATGACGGCGCTGGAACGCACCAGTCAGGCCGGAAAGGAATGCCGAGGTAGACTGCTCCGCCTGAGCCTGAGAAGCAGAAGCCGCAGCGTAAGGAGTCGCATCCTGCTGCTGAGCTGGAATCGAGGCGGTCTTGAACTCGCTTTGATGCTGATTGAGATTGGCGGCACCGCCCATGGCATCGGGCTGGAACAGACGCTCTTCACGCTGCGCACGGTACTCGGAGATACCCAGCGAGGCGGCATAGATACCAACGCCCGCCACTGCGCCCACGGCGAAGG
>URGG01000126.1 GCA_900547345.1 uncultured Collinsella sp.
GGAAATGCGGATCGCTTTGGCGATGTTGAGCGGCTCGTCGTCCATCAGCACGACGTCCGCTGCCTCGATGGCCGCGTCGGAGCCCATCGCGCCCATCGCGATGCCGATATCCGCGCGGGAGAGCACGGGCGCGTCGTTGATGCCGTCGCCGACGAAAGCGAGGCAGTCATCCTTGCCCTTTTCACCCAGCAGGCGCTCGAGGCGCGCGACCTTGTCGCCCGGGAGCAGCTCTGCGTGGACCTCGTCGACGCCGAGCTCCTGCGCCACATGATCGGCGACCTTCTTGATGTCGCCCGTGAGCATGACGGTGCGGTTGATTCCGGCGGCGTGCAGGTCGCGGATCGTCTGCTCGGCATCGGCCTTTACGGTGTCGGCAATTACGATGTGGCCGGCGTACACGCCGTCAACGAGCACATGCAGAATCGTTCCGACGACCTCGCAATCGGGTGCTTCAGCGCCGGCCGCGGCGAGCATCTTGGCGTTGCCGACGACGACATGCTTGCCGTCGATGGTTGCCGTCACGCCGTGGCCCGCGTCATTAGTGGAATCCGTCACGCGCTTGGGATCGAGCTCGCCCTGGAAGGCAGTGCGTACTGACTGCGCGATAGGGTGATCGGAGAACGACTCGGCAAGGGCGGCGATTTCGAGCAACGACTGCTCGGTATGGCCGGCCTCGGGGTGCACCGCGACGACCGAGAACGTGCCGTTGGTGAGCGTGCCGGTCTTGTCGAAGACGACGGTGTCCACGTCGGCGAGCGTCTCGAGGTAGTTAGAACCCTTGATGAGAACGCCCAGCTTGGAGGCGCCGCCGATGCCGCCAAAGAAGCTCAGCGGGACGCTGATCACGAGCGCGCACGGGCAGCTGACGACCAAGAAGGTCAGGCCGCGCAGGATCCAGTCGGACCAGGCGCCGGTGATCAAGCCGCCGCCGAGCGCGAGTACCGCGGCCGCGCCGGTGACGGCGGGCGTGTAGACGCGGGCGAAGCGCGTGATGAAGTTCTCGGTGCGCGCCTTCTTTTCGCTGGCGTTTTCTACGAGCTCCAGGACGCGCGCGACGGTGGACTCGCCAAAGGGCTTGGTGGTGCGCACGTGGATGAGCCCCGTCATGTTGATGCAGCCGCTGATGATGTCGTCGCCGGACTTGGCGGGGCGGGGAACTGACTCGCCCGTGAGTGCGGCGGTGTCGAGCTGGGTTTCGCCTTCGACGATGACGCCGTCGATAGGCACGCGCTCGCCGGGCTTGACGACGATGACGGTGCCCACGGCGATGTCATCGGGGAAGACCTGCTCGAATGTGCCGTCGGGTTGCTCGACGTTGGCGTAGTCGGGCGCGATGTCCATCATGGCGCTGATCGACTTGCGGCTCTTGCCCACGGCGTATGCCTGGAACAGCTCGCCGACCTGGTAGAACAGCATGACGGCGGCGCCTTCGGCCATGTGCGGGTCGGTGTCGGGGAAGAGCACCATGGCAAACGCGCCGATGGTCGCGACGGCCATGAGGAAGCTCTCGTCGAACGCCTTGCCGCGGCGGATGTTGTTGTATGCCTTTTGGAGCACGTCGTAGCCGGCAATCAAAAAAGGCACGAGGAACAGTGCGAAGCTGGCGTAGATGTCGCCCGGGGTGCCGAATGCGGCAGTGAGGGTGCCGAGCTCATCGAGGGCGTACACCACGGCAAAAATGCCCAGCGCTACCAGGATGCGGTTGCGCTTATGCTCGAGTGACTCTTTTTTCTTGCGCTTCTTCTTTTTCTTCTTGGGGTCGGCGGTGGCCATGATTCGTATCCTCCCATTTGAATGTATGAACACTCGCTCATATAATTTCGCGAGCAAAGGCCGCGGCAAGCGCGGCCTTGCGGGTTGGCGTAAACCTGGGCTAGAGAATGATCTCGCAGTCCGGCTCGGCGTCGGCGGTGAACTCCACAACGCGGTCGAGGACCTCGTCGAACTCGGCGTCATCGGCCTCGAGCGTCAACTTCTGGGTCATAAAGTTGACCGAAACGGACTTGACGCCATCGAGCTTGGCCAGCTCGTCCTGAAGCTCACGCGCGCAGTTGGCGCAGTCGATCTCGTCGAGTTTAAACTGCTTTTTCATGGTGGATTCCTTTCCCCGTATTTGCGGCTTGGGTGCAGGCCGCGCTGGTACCGTGGTTGGTCGCTATTCGCAGATGTGGCTCATGCCCTGGTTGAGCATGGTGTAGACGTGGTCGTCGGCGAGCGAGTATAGGATATTGCGCCCGTCGCGCCGGAATTTAACCAGGTGCGACTGCTTGAGTGTGCGCAGCTGGTGCGACACCGCGGACTGCGAGGTTTCGGTCGCTTCGGCGATGTCCGCCACGCAGAGCTCGCGGCCCATGAGGGCATAGAGGATCTTGATGCGCGTGGTGTCGCTGAAGACCTTGAACAGGTCGGCGAGGTCGTAGAGAAGCTCCTCGTCGGGAAGGTCCTCGGGCGAGCAGGTGGTGGGAATCGCGGGTTCGGTGGCCTCGATGTCGGGTTTCGTTTCATCAACGCGGATGCTCATTGCAATATCCTTTCATATGAACATGCGCTCATATAACTTGCTTCCGATTATATGAGTGTATGTTCATATGTCAATGACGTTCAGGTAATTCGTTGCACAAAATGATGGGGAATAGTGGACGAGATCCCGGAGTGAGCGGTTTTGATAGCCGATGCCGGGGTGGGTGCCCCTGAGCCGTGCAAAAATTGGAGTATTCTGCAACGATAGGGGGTCCGTTAATTTATTGCAGGCCATATAATGCAGTTCAAGAGTTATCTTAGGGTGTTAATCCGATGAGTTCTTCCTCAAATGTTGCCTAACGCTCTCACGCAAGAGTGATTTCGCTTCACATTTGGATCCACTCGAGGGTGATAGACACCCGGCTCTGCTGAATACTCGCAATTTTGCACGTCGCTAAGGTGCCCACCTTGTTAGCCGGTCTAGCTTCCGGCCCCGAAGATCCTGCCCTCGGGCGCGAAGCTGCTTGTTTGGTTGAGTGATGGGCTGTCGGGTTCGACAGTCTGCATGTCATCGATTGCCGGAGCCTCGTTAATCGTCGGATCGTCCAATGTGATGCCTTCGAGCATTGCTTTTTCGAGGTCGATTCGTTGGCGCTCTTCGGAATCCTGGCGAAGCTCCTCCTGGATTCGTTTCTTCTCCTCAATAAACCTTCTGAGTACAAACTGTCTCAGGTCTTCTTGCATGATTTGAAAGTCTTTTGGCAGACGCGAGGGGCGTATGCCCTCTTTTCGTTGGATCGCCTCCATGACCCTAACGAAAGCGCTGGCATGCATAAAGGAATAACGACTGACGGTGATGATTCCGTATCCCATGGACGCAAGCGCATTCTTGCGTTCCTCATCGATGGCGCGGTCTTCTTCCGCGTCATGATAAAAACCGTTGTATTCAATGTCTGTGCGAGATTTCTTTAGATACGCATCCATAAAGAACTTTTTGCGTCTCGTGAGATTCTTCGCGGCAGCGGTGACCTGCACCTCGTAATCGGTCTCAACTCCCTTAATACCAAGCCCTCCTTCGCTTTTGGGCAGCGTTAGCATCATGACAAATGCCGTTTCCATGGGAGACCGGCATCCGTCGCGTACACATTGGATCGCCTTTCGGGCAAGGGCCAAACCGTCGCATCTGGTAATGGAATTAAAGAACTGCTTTAACCTCTCGGTCGAAGTGAGCGCGAAACGCTCGGTATAGGAGGTGGAAGAGTCGGTTCCAAGGGAATAAGCGCCGCACAGTTCAAAGTAGTACTCCACTAGTTCGCGAAAAGAAAGATAGGTGGCGGCCTGAAGTGCGCAAAGCTCAACGCCAACAACGAAGATGCCATCTTTGAGCTCTATAAAGCGTGAGTTCGAGAATCGTTTTGAAGAAACGTGACATTGACAGTTCATTGCATAGCGCGCATTCCTGCGATCAAACACCATCACCTCGAGGGAATCATTTGCGTCGAGGGAAACATCATGTTTGGTGAGCCATTCTGCGGCTGCGTCAAGGAGCGTTCCGGTGGGACATGATCCGTAAATCGCGGCAGGGTTACAGGACTCGATGCCTTTCGCAGACACCGAATGCGCGGCCTGGTAGACCGCTTTTGCAGTGGTATGTGACAATACGATACTCATGCTATATATCGTGTCAGCTAATGCCGTGTTGATGGCGCTGAGTGTTAGCGTCGGAATAATTTAGCCAAATATAGTCGGCCGAGATTGACCAATC
>URGG01000127.1 GCA_900547345.1 uncultured Collinsella sp.
TTCATGCCAACTTGTTCGCTCTGGACGTCGCTCGCTGTCCGTCCTCTACCTGCGGTGTTGCCTTGCTCCGGATGCGGTATGCTCAACCTGCGGCGCCTTAGATGTAGTCATTGGGGACGTTCTTAAATGACTAGGTTGGGCACATTGCTTTGAGATGTTATTTAATCGGCTTTGATGGCCATTAAGCCGGCTACCTGCTCAAAGAAATTAGCGGCATTCATCTGCTATCGAAAATAATGCTCAAAAAATCGTCCAAGAAGTCGCGGGGCGATTTTTGATGGGTCGTGCGTCAAGCGATGTGGCAAGTTCTTGGTTAGATATTGGTCAGTTTTGGGCAACCTTGCCAAAAGCTTGACGAATGCAGATTTAGACGTCGGCGAATGAACACTTTGGACGGGGGCAAACAAAAAATCTGGGCTGATTCTCGATAATCGCCTGCAACCGCCCCTTGCCAAGCGCTGGCCTCGCGTACAATCTGCTCCGACATTCGCGCGCCGTCCGGCGCTTAAGAGGGGAGGGCCCCATGGCAAACGAGATTTGGACCATCAAGCGTTGTCTCGAGTGGACCAAGGAGTACCTGGCCGAGCGCGGCGAGGAGCACCCCCGTCTTTCTGCCGAGTGGCTGCTCTGCGCTGCCACGGGTTTGGCACGCATCGACTTATATATGCGTATGGACGAGACGCTCGATGCGGCGCAGCTCGAGACCATGCACGCGGCGGTCGTCCGCCGCGCCAAGGGCGAGCCGCTGCAGTACATCACCGGCAGCACGCAGTTCCGCATGATCGACGTCGCGTGCGCCCCCGGCGTACTCATTCCGCGTCCCGAGACCGAGATGCTCGTCGAGGAAGTCCTCAATTATCTGGATGCCGAGGTGCTGAGCCCCGAGGCTGCCGCCCGTCAGCGCGTTGAGCTGCCCTGGAACGACGAGGTCGAGCAAGCGCGCAAAGTCGAAGCCGCATTGGCCGACGAGCGAGCGACGGCCGAGCGCCGTGCCGCTAACCTCACGGCTGCCGATGAGGCTGCGCTGGGTAGCGATGTACTGGGCAGCCGCGCCTATGCCGAGGAACTGGCCGATCGCGAGGCCGAGGAAGCCGCCGCGCAGGCAGCAGAGACCGAGGCCGAGGAGGCCGCTGAGTCCGAGCTCGACGAATACGGCATCGCCATCGAAGGCGCCGACCACGAGGCGTCTCTGACGGAGGATGCCGCCGCGCCCGCTCCGGTCGAGCCCCGCACTGCCCGCGTTCTCGAGGTCGGCTGCGGCACGGGCTGCATCTCGCTTTCCCTTGCCTGGGAGCGCCGCGGGCATGTCGTCTGCACCGCTACCGATATCGAGCCGCGTGCCATCGACCTGGCCACCAAAAACCGCGACGCGCTCGGGCTTACGTCCGATGAGGTCGCCTTCAACCTCACAAACCTGGTGAGCTCTATCCCCCGCGAGGAATGGGGCACCTTCGACGTGCTCGTCTCCAACCCGCCCTACATTCCGACTGACGTCATGCGCTCGCTACCGCACGAGGTCAAGGACTTCGAGCCCGATTTGGCGCTCGAGGGCGGTGCCGACGGCCTCGATATCTTCCGCCGCCTGCTCAATGCGGCGCCCTATATGCTGCGCGCCGGCGGCCTGTTTGCCTGCGAGCTCTACGAGGGCGCCCTCGACGCCGCCGCCGAGCTCTGCCGCCAGGCGGGTCTCTCGGACGTGCGCATCGTCCGCGACCTTACCGATCGTCCTCGCATCGTTCGAGCCATCGTCACCGAGCCCAAACAGCGCCAGTAACATTTATTAACTGGTTAGCAAAAATTATAAAGTAGTTTATAATTAGGACGGCTGAAAGAGGTCGGCCCATGCAACCTCCTACCTTTCGGGAAATCATTGCCCTACTCAAGCACGATGGATTCGTGAAGGTCGCGCAAGTCGGTAGTCATGCTAAGTATGTTTCTGGTGACCGCGTTGTCACCGTGAACGGTTCTGGTGGTGATCGACCAAAGAAGGGCACGTGGGCAAGTATTCGTCGCCAAGCTGGATGGTAGTTGGAGGCAAAATGAGGCAGCGATTTACCTATGACTGCGTTCTCATAAAAGAAGACGACGGTTACTGCGCTAGCTTCCCGCAGATTCCCGGCGCCTTTGCCGATGGCGATACGCGCGAAGAAGCGATTGCCCATGCCACCGAGGCACTGATGGCGTTTTTGGCCGACGACCTCAACAACGGTTTGACTCCGGCAGGGTACGAACGTTCGGCCGAGGTCGTGACCCTTTCAGTCGAAATCGACCACGAGGACGCTCGGGAAGCGGCGTGCCGAACATTTAAAGACGCAGCTCTGGACCTCAAAGTTTCCGCTCCGCGGATTACCGCGCTGGTCAAAGCCGGAAAGCTCGATGTTGAACTCGTCGACGGCCGTCGGATGATAACGATAGACAGCATCGAGCGCTACGCCGCCCAAGAACGCCACGCCGGCAGGCCAAAGAAGTTCGTCGCAGTCCAATAACCCCCTCACTTTCACCGACTACTAGAGCCGCTCACCAAACCAACATGCGCTCTGGGCAAATAGGTTGAACGTTTCGTGCGAGAATGCCCCACAGTAAACAAACTTTCACCAGAGCGTAAGGGGCTGGCATACACATGCAGACGGTCTATCGAGTATTCGAGGGAGCGCGTGAGCCGCATCGGCTCGCCGTCGAGCGTACGGCCGAGGTGCTCGGCTGTGGCGGCTTGGCGCTGATCCCGACCGAGACGGTCTACGGTGTCGCCGTGGCAGTCAACGCCTTCTCGGACGCCGTGCCCCAAGATACAAGCGAATTCCCATCGTGGCCGCGCGATCCGCAGGCTGCCGTCAATGGCGCCGCGGTGCCCGCGCTCGGCACCGGGTACCGTCGCATCTTTACCCTCAAACAGCGCGAGCTTACCCAAACGGTCGCCTGGCTGGTCGGTGATGCCGGGGCCCTCGACCGCTACGGCGTAGATATTCCGGAAGGGGCCCGCGCGCTTGCCCAACGATGCTGGCCGGGCGCCCTGACTATCGTGGTCAAGGCAGCCCCCTGCGTGCCGACCTTTATGCGCGCTGCCGACGACACCGTGGCCCTGCGCGCTTCGGCCTCTCCCGTGGTGCAGGCGCTCATCCGCGCCTGCGGCAGTCCCCTTGCCTGCACCAGCGCCAACACGCACGGCGCGCCCGCGCCGGCAAACTTTGCCGACGTTGAGGACCGCATTCTGGAGGGGGTCGATGTGGCCGTCGACGCGGGCGAGACCCCGTGCCGCGACGCTTCGACCATCGTGACGTTTAAGCATGGCGAGCTTCAGATCCTGCGCCAAGGCGCACTTCCCGCATCAGAGATCGAGCGGGTTCTGTCCGACCCGATGCAATAGAAAGGTGTAAGCGATGTCGTTGAATCTGGGCAGCCTGGGCATGGAAGATGCCTCGTTTAACTTTGGCGGTTCCTACATCATGGCGCTCGACTGCGGTACCACCTCGGTGCTCGCGACCATCGTCGACGAGTACGGCTGCATCGTCGCCCAGGCGCGTCGTAGCGTCAAAACCAGCTTCCCGCGCCCCGGCTGGGTGGAGCAGGATCCCACAGAGGTGCTTGCCAGCCAGATCGGCGTGATGATGGAGGTCCAGTTTAAGAGCGGCATCCATTCCGATCGCATCGCCGCCATCGGTATCTCCAACCAGCGCGAGACCACGGTGGTATGGGACCGCGTGAGCGGCCAGCCTATCTACAACGCCATCGTGTGGCAGTGTCGCCGCACCGCCTCGACAATCGATAAACTGGTCGAGCAGGGCTGCGAGGAGTTGGTGCGTTCCCGCACCGGCCTTACGCTCGACCCGTATTTCTCGGCTTCCAAGGTGCAGTGGATCCTCGACAACGTCGACGGCGCGCGCGAGAGCGCAGCGGCGGGCGACCTTATGTTTGGCACCATCGATACCTGGCTCATCTACAACCTCACCGGCGGCCAAACCTTCGCCACCGACTACACCAATGCCAGCCGCACAGCGCTCTTCAATATTCATACGCTGGACTGGGACGATGACCTGCTGGCTCTCTTCGACATCCCGCGTGCCATGATGCCCGAGGTTCGCTGGAGCTCCGGTGACTACGGTCACGTCGCGAGCGACATCATGACCAACATGCCGCCCATCATGGGTGTGGCGGGGGGGCACCCGCGCGCGCGCCTCGGTCGAGGAGGC
>URGG01000128.1 GCA_900547345.1 uncultured Collinsella sp.
TCCTGGGCTCGCACGAAGGCCACATTAAGTGGCCTTCGGCTCGTGCGGAATCTACGAAAACCTTGCGCCCGGCCTTCGGCGGCGCGGCCTGCGGTGACTTTGGGGCAGCCCGGGTTTTCGTTGGCTGACGCCCCCACTCATAGTGCTTGAGTCGGTGGGCTGATGTGTTGCATCCCGTTGGGCTATAAGGTTGAAATGAAGGTGGACAGGCGATTTAGGCCTTCGTCCAGATCTTGGTCGGAGACGCAGTAGCTTAGGCGGATGTGGCCTTCGGTTCCGAAACAGTCGCCCGGGACTAGGGCTACGTTTGCCTCTTTGATGGCTTTGATGCAGAAGTCTTCGCTGGTTAGGCCGAACTTTTTGATGCTCGGGAAAGCGTAGAAGGCTCCTGCGGGCTCTACTACGTCGAGGCCCATGGCGTCTAAGGCTGCGAGTACGCGTTCGCGGCGGGCTCGGTAGACTTTGAGCATGGGGGTTGGGTCGACGGTCAGGGCTCGGGCTGCGGCGTCCATTTCGAAGGAGACGGCACTCGATACTAAGTATTGGTGAGCCTTGGCGATCTCGGCGATGACGGGTGCCGCTGCCGCGAGCCAGCCCAGGCGCCAGCCGGTCATGGACCAGGGCTTGGAGAAGCTCTCGATGATGACCGTCTGTTCACGCAGCTCCGGGTGACGCTGGGCAAAGCGCTCGTAGCCATCCACATAAACCAGGCGGTTGTATACGTCGTCGCAGACCACGTAGATGCCCGCCTGCTCTGCCACGCGCGCCACGGCGTCGAGCGAAGCCGCGTTGAGGATGCAACCCGTAGGATTGTTGGGCGTGCAGATGACGATGGCCTTGGTCGCCGGCGTCACGCAAGCACGAAGTGCGTCCTCGTCAATCTGGAATTGCGCAGGCTCCGTATCCAAAAAGACCGCCTTGGCGTGGTTGGCCACGACGATGCTCTCGTACAGGCCAAAGGCAGGCGTGGGGATGATGACCTCGTCGCCGGGGTTGAGCATGGCCATAAACGTAGCCGACAGGGCCTCGGTCGCACCATCGGTCAGGATGACCTCGTCGGCGGAAAACGCCAGGCCCGCGTCGCACATATATGCGGACAGCGCCTCGCGCAGGGCGGGGCGACCGTTGTTGGGCGGATAATGCGTGTCACCACGGTCCAGCGCGGCGGTCACCTCGGCGCTAATCACATCGGGCGTAGGAAAATCGGGCTCGCCGAGCGCGAGCGCGATGCATCCCGGATGCTGCGCGGCGAGTGCGTTGATCCGGCGGATGCCGGAGGGCTTGAGCGTGGCAAGCGAGGTATTCATGGGCAGACGCATGGCGTTCCTTTCGTAAGGGTTGCACTAGGATAGCGCGGCGGAGCGCCACCAGACGGTGTAACCTAAACGGAAACGAGCCGGAAAGGAGATGGCATGGAGACGACCGCGCGCAGCGACGTACCAAAAACACTGCACACCATTGCGTATATCAGTATTCCCAATAGCGCCGATCTTGATTTTTTGCTCTGGGACCTGCAGGATGCCATCGCCGCCTATGCTCAACTTTCCGGCACCGCACTCCCCCGCCCGGTCGACTTGAAGGCAAATGACGCCGGCAGCGTTGCCGATGGCATCGTGCTGGCCATTGAAGATGTGGCTGACGATGAGACGTTGACAGCCATCGAGCGGGCGCTTGAGCGCTTTGGCGGTACGGGAACGCGCGTCTATGCCGCGATTCGAGCCGCACAAGAGGGCACAGAGCGGGCGCGTGGGACCGCCGTTCGCCTGCGCAAGGCATGTGAGCGCCATGACCAATTGTGGTGTGGCGGCGTTGCCATCTGCGCCGGCAGCGGCATCGCAGCGCTTCGCCATTCCCCACGCATGGGCCTCTTGCGCCGACCATTTTCGGAAGCGATGGATAAGCTTGTGGGCGCTGTGCGCATGGGCTGCTCCGTCGAGCATGCACAGCGACTTGGCGGCGGCAATGCCGCCAACGTCGACGCCGACGGCATGGTTTGCGCCGAGCCAGCCGTGCCCGCGCCGATCTGGCGAGGCGCTCTGAAACGTCTGGGCGCCCACGCTCAAACAAAAATCTAAATTAAATAACAGCCCAGTCAACGGCTTCGTGCCAACGCTCAACAAGACGCTCCAGGCACCAGGCGGCATTGGCGGGACTTGTCGAGGGCAGGACAATGGCAGGCAGCCCCGTCCGATCTTGCAAGTAGCGTTTGTAGAGTCGCCCTGCCGTACCGCCGTTACAGACAACGACCTCGATCGGCGCGGCATCGGTAATGCGCTCGATATGTGCCGGCACAACGTTGCGGATGCTCGCGTCACTCGAGCCCTTAATGTCGCAGCTCTCGACCACATCCCACAGGGCTACGCCGCCGTTCAGCAGCATGGCCCGCTTGGCGGCAATAGAGGCATCGAGCGTCGCGGGCTCACCGCTTGCCAAAAGATTGCCCTCGTTGGGCGGCACAGGCATACCGAGGCACGTGGCCATCACACGCCAAAAGCGATTCTGAGGGTTGCCGTAATAAAAGGCATTGGCGCGCGAAAGCACCGAGGGAAACGATCCGAGCACCAAAACGCGCGAGCGCTGGTCGAACACGGGCTCAAACCCATGCTCAATATGTTGATAGCCCTCGTCGGACGCAGCCATGGCCTAGGCCCTCAGCAGATAACGAACCTCATAGGGCGCAAGCTCAAGGGTGCCCGTCAGCTCGACCGTGGGCGCATCGTCGGCAAGCAGGTCGACGAAGGACCCGTTGAGCTCGCCGGCGCCAAAGGTGTAAGGCTCACCCACGGCATTCACCGCCACGAGCACCGTCGCGTCGTCGCAGGCGCGCTCGAACAGCAGCTGCTTGTTCTGGATCACCACGTTGCGATAGGCACCGTAGTTGAGGGCACGGGCCGCCGCGTCGTTTGCCGAGCGCAGGTGCGCGAGCTGCTTGATGAAGGCCGTCAGCTCGTTGGGCGCAGGCTCATTGAGCGCAGGTCGCAGCGCCCAGTCGCCATCGGGGCCACCCTTTTCGCCGGCAATTCCCCACTCGCTGCCATAGTAGACGCACGGGATGCCCGGCATGCCAAAGAGCATGCCGTAGGCGGGACGCAGACACGACTTGTCGGTGAGGATACTTGCCAGGCGCGGCACATCGTGGTTGTCGACAAACGACAGCAGATGTTTGCCGCGGTAGATGCACCACGGATCGCCGCCAAACTGGCGGTGCAGCGAATGGACGATCTCGAACATGTTGACCGAGTTAAAGCTGGAGTACAGGCCCTTGTAGCACTCGTAGTTGGTGCAGGAGTCGAGCATCTCGTCGTTGACGATTTGGTTGTAGTCGCCGTGGAGCGTCTCGCCGATCAGCACAAAGTCGGGCTTGAGCTCACGGGTAAAGACGTGCAGGCGGCGCATAAAGTCGCGGTCGAGCATATAGGCAACGTCCAGGCGCAGGCCGTCGACGCCAAAGACCTCGGCCCAGCGGCGCACGGACTCGAGCAGGTAATCGACCACAGCGGGATTTTGCAGGTTGAGCTTCACAAGCTCAAAATGGCCTTCCCAGCCCTCGTACCAAAAGCCATCGCCATAGCAGGAATCGCCGTCAAAGCTAATGTGGAACCAGTCCTTGTACGGCGAGTCCCACTTGCGCTCCTGCACATCGCGAAAGGCCCAAAAACCGCGGCCGACGTGGTTGAAGACGGCATCGAGCACCACGCGGATGCCATGGGCATGCAGCGTGTCGCATACGGCGGCAAAGTCGGCGTCCCCACCCAGGCGACGGTCGATATGGCGCAGGCTGCGTGTATCGTAGCCGTGGCTATCAGATTCGAGCGGTGGGTTGATAAGCACAGCGCCAACGCCGAGTTCCTGCATGTAGTCGGCCCATTGGGCGACCTTCATGATAGGAGCATCGGGGTTGGGCGCGGCGTTGGCAGCCTGGGCGAGCTCATCCTCGGCAACGGGCGCGGCGTTTTCGCGCGGAGCCCCGCAAAAGCCCAGCGGATAGATCTGATAGAACGTCGTCTCGTATGCCCACATAACAGCCTCCCGGTAAGCTCAACACAACGACATCCATTGTATGCCCAGCTTGTATCCTCTCCCCCAAAATAAGTTGCGGTGGAATAGTTCCTGCTTGGACCTTCAGAGGCCT
>URGG01000129.1 GCA_900547345.1 uncultured Collinsella sp.
CACGAGCCGAAGGCCACTTAATGTGGCCTTCGTGCGAGCCCAGGACTTGACCGAGCGAAAACCTTGCGCCCGGCCTTCGGCGGAGCGTGCCGGATGGTGGAATTGTGTGCAGCCCGGTTTTCCGTTGACCGACGCCGGGGTCCCCGCCATAATACTTTCGGTTCACGCACGAATCCGCTGCCAGAGACAGCCGGCGCAAACGGGTCTTACCCGCGAGCTTAATGGGACTTCCCGCCAGCCGAGGTGGTCGAGTAGATATGTCTTCTCGCCCCCGTCGCTCATGCAGCGCGGGGGCTTTCTTTTTGGACATGCCCCCGTCACGTCCTTGTGGCGGACCGTGCCCGGAAAGAATTCGAGGAGGTGTAATTCATGCCCCAGCAGTACAAAATCGACAAGGTTGCAGAGATCGAGTCCCGTATCGCCGAGAACGCCGGTCTGTTCGTCGTCAACTACAACGGTCTGACGGTTAAGCAGGCTCAGGAGCTGCGTCATCAGCTTCGCGAGTGCGGCGCCGAGATGAAGGTCTACAAGAACAACCTGGTCAAGATCGCTCTCAAGAACCAGGAGCAGCCCGAGCTTGACGAGATCCTCGCCGGCCCCGTCGCTTATGTGTTCTACGAGTCCGAGCCGGTCGAGGCCGCTAAGGCCCTTAAGGACTTCTCCGCTCAGTCCAAGGGCGTCCTTGAGATCAAGGGCGGTATCTCCGACGGCAAGGCCGTTTCCGCTGATGATGTTAAGGCTATCGCCGAGCTGCCCACCAAGGATCAGCTTCTCGGCCAGATTGCCGGTCTCATCTCCGGTTTCGCTCGCGACATCGCTGTCTGCGTCAACGGCGTTTCCTCTGGTCTCGCTCGTTCGATCCAGCAGGTCTCCGAGCAGAAGGCAGCCTAGTCGCTGTTTTCACCCGCGGCGGCAACGCCGCACCCCTGGCGCATTCGCGCCGTGTTTTAACTGATCTCCGTGCATCCGCACGGAAACCGAAAGGACTTAGAAATGGCTAAGCTTACCACCGATGAGATCATCGATGCTCTTAAGGAAATGACCCTTCTCGAGGCTTCCGAGCTCGTCAAGGCTATCGAGGACACCTTCGGCGTTTCCGCCGCTGCTCCTGCCGCTGTTGTCGCCGCTCCCGCTGCTGGCGCTGCTGAGGCCGAGGAGAAGACCGAGTTTGACGTCGTGCTCGAGGGCTTCGGCGACAACAAGATCCAGGTCATCAAGGCCGTCCGTGAGCTCACCAACCTTGGCCTGAAGGAGGCCAAGGAGGTCGTCGAGGGCGCTCCCAAGGCTGTTCTCGAGGGTGCCAAGAAGGAGGACGCCGAGGCTGCCAAGGAGAAGCTCGAGGCTGCTGGCGCTGCTGTCACCCTCAAGTAATCAGGCTTTCTCGCCAGATTTCTTTAAAGACGGGGTTCGCATTGCGAGCCCCGTCTTTTTTGTTTTTCGGTCCCTCGGCATCGGTTGCCCAAACTGCCATATTCTGTGATTTGCGTCGTATCGGGCGCCCTGCCGTTGGGCAATAAAATTGCACCATTCGAGCAATAATTTGCGTTGACCTGCTGAAGAATTGTCTCTGCCTTGTAGCGACATATAGTTCCAGCGGTAAGATGCTTAGGTATCGCAATTTGGTCTGCGGCTGTGTGCCGCACGCATGGGGCGCTTTTGCGCCTGCGAAAGGATCTTTGAATAACATGAAGGCAATCATCCCCGCCGCCGGTCTTGGCACGCGTTTTCTGCCTGGCACCAAGTGCACGCCCAAAGAGATGCTGCCGGTGCTCGACAAGCCCGTCATTCAGTACGTCGTCGAGGAGGCGCTCGACCCCGAGGAAGTCGACGATGCCATCATCGTTACTTCTCCCGGTAAGCCCGAGCTACTGAACTACTTCCAGCCCGATCGCTCGCTCGAGAACCTGCTGCGCGAGCGCGGCAAGAACGCCTATGCCGATGCCGTCGCCCACGCTGGCGGTATGCCGGTCGACTTCCGTTATCAGTACGAGCCCAAGGGCCTCGGCCATGCTATTCGCTCTGCTGCCGACGCCGTGGCAGGGGAGAACTTCCTGGTTCTTCTGGGCGACTACGTTGTGCCTAACCGCGACATCTGCGACAAGATGCTCGCCGTTTCCAAGGAGCACGGTGGCGCTTCGGTTATCGCCGTCGCTGCTTGCTCACCCGAGGAAGTCAGCCGCTACGGCGTTATCGCCGGCGAGCGCGTCGGTTCGCTCGAGGGCGCCGAGGACGTTGCCGATGCCGAGCCGGGCGCTGTCTGGCGCATCGGCAGTCTGGTCGAGAAGCCCGCTCCCGAGGCTGCTCCGTCCAACCTGTACATCGTCGGTCGCTACCTGCTGAGCCCGCTGGTCATGGACCTGCTGGCCGATCAGCAGGCCGGTAAGGGCGGCGAGATCCAGCTCACCGACGCCATGGCACGTTCGCTCGACCGCGAGGCCATGTATGCCGTCGTCATCGACCCGCTGTCGGGCTACGACACCGGCACTCCCTCTGGCTGGATGGCCACCAACGCCCTCATGGCTGCAAGTGACCCCCGCTTTGCCAGTGCCTTCTGGGACGCCATCGACGAGCGCGGCGGATTGATGCGCAAGTAAGCCTTCGGGCATCGACATTTACGGGCGCGGACCTCGGTTCGCGCCCGTTTTTTATAAGAGCTGCGATTGCCGACTCTCTGTTCACAGAAAATATATGAACAGGTGTTCGATATACATGCATCTACCTGCGCATTTTCTGTCGAAAAACTTTGCTACTCCAAAAACTCAATCGCGTCAAGGCTTTTCTTGCCCAACGGTTGGTACCTGATAAACTATTAGGTTGCGATAACTGGCGAAGCTATGCCTCGCCAACCCACCGAGCATTTCCGTGAAGGAGGAAAAACCTGGTGACCTACGCATACACTGCCACTGAGCGCAAGCGCGTCAGCTTCGGGAAAATCCCGGAGGCCATGGAGCTCCCCAACCTTATCTCTGTTCAAAGGGAATCCTTTGAGCGTTTTAAGGACGAGGGCCTTCGTGAGGCGTTCAAGGAATCCAGCCCCATCCAGAGCCAGAACCATGTTCTCGAGGTTACCTTCGGCGAGCATCAGTTCGGCGACCCCGCGCACACCGTCGAGGAGTGTCGCGAGAAGGACATGACCTATCAGGCCCCGCTTCTGACCGACGTCCGTCTCACCAACAAGGAGACCGGCGAGATCAAGGAGCAGCTCGTCTTCATGGGCGACTTCCCCATGATGACCGATCAGGGCACCTTCATCATCAACGGTACCGAGCGTATCGTCGTCTCGCAGCTCGTCCGCTCCCCGGGCGTGTACTACAGCTCCGAGATGGATTCGGGCAAGCAGATCTACAAGGCCCAGATCATCCCGTCCCGCGGTGCCTGGCTTGAGTTTGAGGTCGACAAGCGCGACCAGCTCATGGTCTCCATCGACCGTAAGCGCAAGCAGAGCGCCACGATGTTCCTGCGCGCCCTTGGCATTGCCGTCACCAACGACGACATCATCGAGCTGCTCGGCAACTCCGATGTCATTAAGCGCACCCTGGAGCGCGACACCGCCCTCACCCGCGAGGATGCCCTTATCGAGATCTACCGTCGCCTGCGCCCGGGCGAGCCTCCCACCGTGGACGCTTCCCGCAGCCTGCTCGAGGGCCTGCTCTTTAACCCGCAGCGCTACGATCTGGCCCGCGTCGGTCGTTACAAGGTCAACAAGAAGCTCAACCTCACTACCGAGGAAGAGGTCACGGTGCTCACCGACGAGGATATCGTCGCGACGCTGCGCTACCTGCTGTCCCTCGCTGCCGGCGAGCAGGGCTTCAAGGTCGACGACATCGACCACTTTGGCAACCGCCGCATCCGCACGGTCGGCGAGCTCATCAAGAACCAATTCCGCATCGGCATCAGCCGCATGGAGCGTGTCGTGCGCGAGCGCATGTCCACCTTCGATCCCGAGGACATATCACCGCAGTCGCTCATCAACATTCGTCCCATCGTCGCCGCCATCAAGGAGTTCTTCGGCTCCTCGCAGCTCTCGCAGTTCTTCGACCAGACCAACCCGGCAGCTGGCATCACGCACAAGCGTCGTCTGTCCGCACTCGGT
>URGG01000130.1 GCA_900547345.1 uncultured Collinsella sp.
GAGGCAACTGCCGAGGCAAAGCCGGCCGCCAAGACCACCGCGCGTAAGCGCGCAACGACGACGGCCAAGAAGACCACGACCAAGGCTGCTGCTCCTAAGACAGAGGCTAAGGTCGAGGACAAGCCCGCAGTGAAGGCCAAGCCTGCGCCGAAGACCGCCGAGGTCAAGGCCGCCCCGAAGGCAGAGGCTAAGCCCGAGCCCGCCAAGGAGACCCCGGTCTCCCCCGCCGCTCCGGCCGAGGAAAAAGCTCCGTCCAAGAAGACGTCCGTCCGCAAGGCAACGGCCACCCGCAAGCGCCGCTAGCCCACAGACGATCCAAAACCTAATCAAACCCTATGCAAGGGGCGCTCCAACCGGGCGCCCCTTCTCTGTAGGTAGTTGGTAAAACGATTTTCTAGGACAACCGTTCGCCGATGGTAAACGGATGTTGTTTATACAGCCTGTGTACAACAGATATACTTACATCTTGTGCGTAAAGCCCATGGCCAGCATGCCGTGATTCTATTGAACTGGACCGTACTATGAGATTGATACACAACAGCCGTCTGCCGCAGTTTCGCACTCCGTTTGGCGCTGTGACCACTGGAACATCCGTTTCGCTCTCGGTGATTTTGGAGGATGCCGATCCCGCGCAGGCAACGCTTACGCTGCGCACCTGGGTCGATGAGATCGGTGAGTCTCTGTATCCCATGACGCACGAGGGCGACGGCATCTTTACCGCCGAGCTGGAGTGCGCCGAGCCCTGTCTTATCTGGTACAGCTTTATCTGCAATATCGAGGGCCAGCCCGAGGTCCGCTTGGGCGCACCGCAGGGACGCACCGGCGGCGAAGGCGTAACCTACAACTACGCCGAGGTGCCGTCATTCCAGGTCACCGTCTACAAGCACCGCGAAGTTCGACCCGAGTGGTACGAGCGCGGAATGGTCTACCAGATCTTCCCCGATCGCTATGCCCGCGACGAGCACTGGCGTGAGCGCACGCTGGCCGAGGTCGAAAAACCGCGCAACGGAATCCAGCGCCGGATGGTCGAGGACTGGAACGAGCCGCCCGTTTACGAGCGCGCCGAGGACGGCTCCATCAAAACCTGGGACTTCTACGGCGGATCGCTCAAGGGTATCCAGGAAGACCTGCCTCGCATCGCCGAGCTGGGCTTTACAGCCATCTACCTCAACCCCATTTTTGAAGCCGCGAGCAACCACCGCTACGACACCGCCGATTACACCAAGATCGATCCGATTCTGGGCACAGAGCAGGACTTTACTGAGCTGTGCGAGGCGGCCGAGAAGCTGGGCATTTCCATCATTCTGGACGGTGTGTTCAACCACACGGGCGACGATTCGATCTACTTCAACCGCTACGGCAACTACCCCGGCGTGGGCGCGTGGCAGAGCGAGGATTCGCCGTGGCGCGATGCGTTTTATTTTCACGAGGACGGCTCGTACGACTGTTGGTGGGGCGTGGGCAATATGCCCGCCATCAATGAGAGCTCCGAACTGGTGCGCGAGCGGCTCCTGGGCAAGGACGGCGTGATCCGTAAATGGCTACGTGCCGGCGCTCATGGCTGGCGCCTAGACGTGGCCGACGAACTTTCGGACGATTTCCTGGCCGAGATCAAGAAGGCCGTGCTCGCCGAGAAACCCGACGCACTGCTGCTCGGCGAAGTCTGGGAGGACGCTTCCAACAAGATCAGCTACGGCCATCTGCGCCGCTACCTGCAGGGCTCCGAGCTGGACTCCGCTATGGATTACCCCTTCCGCGACATGGTCATCGGCTTTTTGATGGGCTACAAAAACGCCTACCAAGCTACCGAGGATATCGAGACCCTACGCGAGAACTATCCGCGTGAGGCCCTGTCTTGCGCGCTTAATCTGCTTTCGAGCCACGACCGACCGCGCATTATCTCGGTGCTCGGCGGCGGCCCCGACGAGTCGCAGCTGCCCGAGTGCGAGCGCAGCAAATGGCGTCTGGACGAGAACGCAATGGGCCTGGCCAAGAGCCGTTTTTGGCTCGCGACGCTCATGCAGATGACGTTCCCGGGCGTTCCCTCGATCTATTATGGCGACGAGTACGGCTTGGAGGGTCTCACCGATCCGGGCAATCGTCGCACCATGCCGACCAAGGAAGACCTGCACGACTTCGATACGTTTGCGATCGTCAAGAATGCATCTGCCGTGCGCCGCGCGCTGCCGTTTATGATCGACGGTGAAATCAAGGCCTTCGCGCTCAATGACGAAGTGCTGGCCTACAACCGTACCGGTAACGACGGCGAGTCCGCGACCGTCATCATCAACCGCAGCCTGCGCAATTCACACCGCGTGACGATTCCGGCGCTCGACGAATGTGCGAGTGACGTGATCAGCGGTCATGAGTGCGAGATCCACAACGGTACGGTCACGCTCGATCTGTATCCGCTGGGCTCGTCAATCATCTATCACCATGCTGAGCAGCGCCTGCAGGAGCCGCTCGATTACGGTGCGGGTGTTGTGTGCCATATCACATCGGTGCCGACCGACGACGGCAAGCCGGGTACGATCGGCGCACCCACGCGTCGCTTTATCGACCATCTGGCCGCCATGGGCATGCGCTACTGGCAGGTTCTCCCCGTCAACCCCACGGACTTCTTCCGCTCCCCTTACGCCGGTCCTTCGGCCTTTGCAGGCAATATCGACCTGCTACCCGAGAGCCACGAGGAGCTGGCCGCCGACTTTGAGACCTGGATGGCCCGCGGCGGCGAAGATGCCGATCCGTTGTACACCGCGTTTAAACATCGCAATGCCGATTGGCTCGAGAAGTACAGCGTCTATATGGCCGTCAAAAAGTACTTTGAGGGCGAGTCGCGCCACAATTGGCCGGCAGATGTCGCTCGCTACAACGAGCATCTGATCGACGACAAGCGCTTCCACAACGAGGCCGAGCTTCAGGCGTACATGCAGTACCGCTTTGACCTTGCTTGGTGTGAGCTCATGAACTATGCGCACAAGAAGGGCATCGAGGTCATCGGCGATATTCCTATGTACGTGTCCGACGATTCGGCAGACGCGTGGAGCGACCCCGAGAACTTCTGGCTGTCCGATACCGGCAAGGCGATTGAGATTTCCGGCGCGCCGCCCGACAACTTTGCGCCCGAGGGCCAGATGTGGGGCAACCCGACGTTCCGCTGGGACCACATGAAGCAGAACGGCTATAGTTGGTGGATGGATCGCCTGCGCCGCGCGTTCTCGCTCTACGACCGCGTGCGTCTGGATCACTTCCTGGGATTCCACAGCTATTACAGCATTCCCGCGGGCAAGGCATGCGCCGACGGCCGCTGGCTGGCGGGCCCGGGCAAGGACCTGTTCCAGACCGCCTATGACGAACTGGGTCCGCTCAACTTTATCGCTGAGGACTTGGGCTATCTGACGCCCGGTGTTCGCGCCATGGCATCGACCTGCGGTTTCCCCGGCATGGACGTGCTGGAGTTTAGCGACTACGACGTTCGTTGCGGTGTGCATCCCACGCCCGGCAAGATTCTGTACACCTCGACGCACGATACGTCGACGCTGGCCGGTTGGTGCACCCGTACCTTTGCGGGCGGCGATGAACCGAGCGGTGTTGAGGTGGCGGCCAAGCTGATGAGCGACGCGCTGGCAAGCGACGCTCCCCTGGTGATGATGCCACTGCAGGATGTCCTGGGGCTTGGCGACGACGCGCGCATGAACGTTCCGGGCGTGGCCACGGGCAACTGGACCTGGCAGGCTGACGAGGCGGACATTGCAGCCCCCGAGAACAAAACCGCACAGCTCCTGCGCAACAACCATAGATTCTGGGGCGAAGCGTGATAAAACCCCCGATATAGGGTACAGTTACAGACGTTTGAATTTATGCGGGCAGAGTAATCTGCCCGCTTTGTGCTGAAAAGGAAGTATTATGGCGCGCTACGATTACAAGTGCTCGAGCTGCGGCAACGTGTTTGAGGTTGAGCATCCCATGTCCGAGACTCCCGAGGTCGTGTGCCCCAGCTGCGGTGCCCCGGCGGCCAAGACGTTCTCGGCCAGCGGCATTAAATTTGAGGGCAGCGGTTTCTACAACACCGACCAGCGAAGCGGCGG
>URGG01000131.1 GCA_900547345.1 uncultured Collinsella sp.
GCCGTGAGTCGCGGGCGCGGGCAGCTTGCCGACCGCTTTTACGACCGCGTGATGTTCCCCATCTTTGACGAGCAGGGTCACAACATTGCCTTTGGCGGTCGCATTATGGGCGACGGCCAGCCTAAGTATCTCAACACAGCCGAGACGAGCGTGTTTCATAAAAAGCGAAACCTCTACGGCTTTAATTGGGCCAAGGAGTTTATCGTCGCGCAGGATACCGCCATCGTGGTAGAGGGCTATACCGATTGCATCGCCTGCTGGGAGGCGGGGATTAAAAACGTTGTCGCCACGCTGGGCACCGCCCTCACGGAGCATCACGTCAAGACGCTCACTCGCTTTGCCAAGCGCATCGTGTATATGTTCGACGGCGATGCAGCGGGCCAGAAGGCCGCCCGTCGCGCGATTCAGTTTATCGAGCAGGATTCCATGGACCTGCGCTGCGTGGTGCTCCCCGACGGCAACGACCCCATGGAGTTCATCACCGCACATGGTGGCGAGGCACTGCAGACGCGCATCGACGCTGCCGAGCCGCTTATGGACTTTGTCTACCGTTCGCTGCAGGAGTCGAGTGACATCACCACGCCGGGCGGTCGCGCTAAGGCGCTGGAAGATGCGCTGACGCTTATCTATCCGTTGCGCAACAGCTATATGATCGACACGTACTTTATCCAGATTGCCGATCTGCTGGGTTTGGATCTGGAGACGGTGCGCGCGAGCTCGGGTCGTGTGTTTCGCGATGTCGCCAAGCGCGAGGATGCGGAACGACGTCGTGAGCAGAACTATGAGCGCCAGCGGGCACAGACTGAGCGGTCCGGTAGCGCGGGCGGTCGGGCGTCGGGTTCTCGCGATGCCGGTCGCGGTGCTTGGGCATCGGGCGCGACGCCGCCGGTGTCCGCGCCGGTCGAAGAAGAGCCGTACGACTACGTCCCGCTCGATGCCTACGGCGCCGCGCCCGTGGAGGTCGTCGACGACCTGCCGCCGATCGATGTGCCTGATGGTATGGGCGCTGTGCCTGTGGCTGACGGTTCGGGCGCACCGGCTGCGGCGGCGCCGATGGTTCTTACCGATCTTGAACGCAAGTCCTTGGCAGGGGAGCGCGAGCTGTTGACGATGCTCACGAGCTACCCCGACCTGTTCCGCACGTATGCCGACCGCATCTGCTCCATCGAGTGGGTTGACCCGCGTCACGAGTCCATTGCATGGGCCGTTCTGGCAACGCCGCCGGGAACCGATCCTGCAGCCTGCATGGATGCGGCGCGCTCAGTGTGTCCCGATGCGGCAACGCTTGTGAGTGCCGGGCGCATCTCCGCGACGAGCAAGCACCCCACCGAGACGAACATCGTGTTTATGCTTGATACGCTTGAGCTCTACACCATCAAGCGTCGCATGCGTGCCGCACAGGCCAAGCTGCGCCAGGACCGTTCACTCGATGATGAGGCCCGTCGCGCGCTGACCGTGCAGGCCGCGCAGGATTCGCAGCGTCAACGCGAACTGCAAAAGTCGATCGGCGGCGTGGCGGACCCTTTCCGTTTGATCGGCCTGGAGGCCGCAGGCACCGAACAAGCCTAGATGTTGTGGTCAACCAGCGTATTCTCGCCTATATCCAGCCCTCTTTTTGGGTATAGACGTCAATGTGTGTGCTAAAGTATTGAGTCCTGTGGACTATGAAGGGAGAATCTGTGCCAAAAAAGACTGAGAGCACGGGTACTGGGCTGGAATCCTACGTTGCAAAGCTCATGGGCAACGGCTCAAACAGGACTTCGGTAACCGAGGACGAGATTCAGGTCGCCCTGAAGGATATCGATGTTTCTGACGAGCAGCTCACCGCGGTGTATTCCGCGCTGCGCAACAGCGGCATCCAGATTATCTCCGCGAGCGGTAACGACGACGCCCCCATGGGTGTCGACGATGACGATACCGATACCGATACCGATACCGATACCGACGATTTCGATGACGACGACGAGCACGATTCCGGCTCGCTCGACGATCACGAGCTCAAGATGGCCCGTCAGGCCGACGCTGAGATGGGTTCTTCCAAGAACAAGAAGAAGCGCACCGTGCGCACGTCCCGTTCACGCTCCCGCGTGCGTGGCATCGATGCCTCCACGGTGATGCTGACCGGCGATCCGGTCCGTATGTACCTCAAGGAGATCGGCAAGGTCGACCTGTTGACCGCCTCCGAAGAGGTCGATCTGGCTATGAAGATCGAGGCCGGTCTCGAGGCTACCGAGAAGCTCGAGGCTGCCGATGCTGGTGAGCTCGAACTCACGCGTGCCGAGATGCGTCGTCTTACGCGCATTGAGAACGTGGGCCTCGAAGCCAAGCAGGCGCTCATCAGCGCAAACCTTCGTCTGGTCGTCTCCATCGCCAAGCGCTATGTCGGTCGCGGCATGCTGTTCCTGGACCTGATTCAGGAGGGCAACCTCGGTCTGATCCGCGCCGTCGAGAAGTTCGACTACCAGAAGGGCTTTAAGTTCTCCACGTACGCCACGTGGTGGATCCGTCAGGCCATTACGCGCGCTATCGCCGACCAGGCCCGTACCATCCGTATTCCCGTGCACATGGTCGAGACTATCAACAAACTCGTCCGCGTGCAGCGTCAGCTCCTTCAGGACCTGGGCCGCGACCCGACCCCCGAAGAGATCGGTGCCGAGATGGATATGAGCGCCGACCGCGTCCGCGAGATCCAGAAGATCTCGCAGGAGCCCGTGTCGCTCGAGACCCCCATCGGCGAGGAAGAGGATTCCCAGCTGGGCGACTTCATCGAGGACTCCCAGGCTATCGTTCCGCCCGATGCGGCCAGCTTCTCTATGCTGCAGGAGCAGCTCACCCAGGTGCTCGATTCGCTTGCCGATCGTGAGCGCAAGGTTATCGAACTGCGCTTTGGCCTTGTCGACGGACATCCCCGCACGCTCGAGGAAGTCGGTCGTGAGTTTGGCGTCACGCGCGAGCGCATCCGCCAGATCGAGTCCAAGACTCTGGCCAAGCTTCGCCACCCGAGCCGTAGCAGTAAGCTGAAGGACTATATCGAGAGCTAGTCAAGCAAGAGGCGCCCTCAAGCACATCCGCTTGGGGGCGCTTTCATGTAGACATTGGGGACGTTCTTGAATGACTGGTCGTTTAAGAACGTCCCCAATGACTGGGTCGGAAAATTTCTTAAAAAAGTTCTTGCCCTGAGCTGATTCGTCCGTATAATAAACTTCGTTGCTTGAGAGCACGCACCTATTCCTCGGTAGCTCAATGGTAGAGCACGCGGCTGTTAACCGCGCTGTTGTAGGTTCGAGTCCTACCCGGGGAGCCAGGTTGTAAAACCCGTCGCTTATGCGGCGGGTTTTTTCATGCCGCGATCGCCGTTCGCGAACGTTACCATATCAACATTTCGTGTCGAGGATGTAATCCCGAGGCCCGCCACCTCAACATGCCGCGGTCGTTGTAGAATATTGCAATGATTGCTCCCACGACATGGTGCCGCGAGCACCAAGAAAAGGAGATTCTTGTGTCTGAGACCATTAACGGCAGCCTGAGCGTCTCGAACGACGTTATTGCCGATATTGCCGGTTATGCCGCGATGACGTGCTATGGCGTTGTCGGTATGGCTGAGCAGCTCCAGGGCGCCGAGAGCGTGCGCCTGCTTGCCGGTCAGCGCCTCCGCAAGGGCGTGCTTGTCTCCGCCGACGAGAACGGCCTTACGGTCGATCTTCACGTCGTGCTCGAGAACGGCGTCAACATGAAGTCCGTCTGCCACAATCTTTCGAGCTCCGTTGCCTTCACCCTGCAGGAGATCGCCCAGATCGATCCCGCCAGCCTTAAGATCGGCATCCATATCGACGCGCTCAAGAGCCGTCTGAACTAGCATCCGAAAACGGAGATTCAAATACCCATGATTGCAAAGACCATTCGCACCTGTTTTCCGATTGCTGCGGCTGCCGTTTC
>URGG01000132.1 GCA_900547345.1 uncultured Collinsella sp.
CAAACGTAACGCCCGCCCGCCTCCGGCCGACTACCAACCAAAATCTTTTCAGCCCAGGCCCCTGTGTACCGCGCGTCGAAGATCTTCAAATTCAACTTGCTGACATAAAGCGAGACATAGCAGAGGACCCCTGGTCCTTAACTTGATACGAGTTCCGCACGCAAAGGAGGCGCCAGTGGCGCCTCCGTCTTGCGCAGGACTGTTCGAAGTAGCAAGTTAAGGACCAGGGGTCCCCGTTACCCGAGCGCTTCTGTGCTAGTTGAATTTGAAGATCTTTGAGGCAAGACGGTATAGGCCGAGTGTGGTTTTGTCTCCGGCACGACCGCGGAGGTTAGTGAAGAAGCCGACCACACCGTAACGTGCACGACGATACATACGCTCGTCATAGGCCTTCAAATCATTCCACAGCGTCTTTAGGCGCTCGTCGGCGCAATCTTCCTCGGAAAGCTTAGTAAGCACCGAGCAGATCGCCATCATCATGGTGAAGTAGCCCATCATGTACGAACGCAGACGCGACGACTCGACATCGCTGTACAGGTGGTACGACTCCATCATGATACGCGTAACACGGAACTGCTGGTCCAGACGCTTGACCATCGTTGCCTCGTTGACGCTCTGACCTTCGCGACCGATAAAGTAGCGGTAGAGGTCGATGTCGGCGTAGTACATGGTCTTGCAACGCGGCAGCGGCACGTAGGCGTAGATGTTGTCCACATAGAACGTGTGCGGCGGCATGGGAAGGTTGGACTCGCGCAGCACATCCGTGCGATAGCACAGGCTGTGCATGAGTAGGTTCTGGTCCAGGCGGAAATGACCGATCTGATCCCAAGAAAAGATCTTTTTGCGCGGCAGGGCAAATTTGTAGCCAATAGCGGTATGCGTCCCCTCGTAAACCTTCTCGTACACGTAGTTCGAGATAAACAGGTCAACGCGCTGGTCGCGCTCCTCAAAACCGCGAAGGATCGAAAGCATGGTCGACAGGGCTGCGCCATCGAGCCAGTCGTCCGAGTCGACAACCTTGTAGTAGGTGCCCTGTGCCTCGCGCAAGCCCGAAAGGACGGCAATGCCGTGGCCGCCGTTCTCCTGATGCACCGCGCGGATGATTCCGGGGTAACGCGTCTCCCACTCATCGGCCTTGGCCGCCGTCTCGTCCTTGGAACCGTCATCAACGATGATGATCTCGATATCGGTGGCGTAATTGCTCCCCTCCAGAATGGAGGTGATGCAATGGTCCATGTCCTTGGCGGCGTTATACGAGGGAATACCGAATGTTATGACTTTATGCATGGCAGGCGATAATCTCATCCGAAAGATCGAGGGCGGAATTGGTCACAGCGTCCATATCGTAGTAACGATACTCGGCCAGACGACCCACCGGGTGGAAGTTCGTCAGGTTCTGGACGCGCTCAAGATAGCGCTCATAGAGCTCACGGTTCTCGGGCTCAAGAATGGCGTAGTACGGCGTCTCGCCCGAGCCGGGCGTATAGGCCTTGGAATACTCCTTCATGATGGTGGTCTTGCCGGGCAGGATCTGACCGGTCATGTTCTTGAACTCGGTAATGCGCGTGTAGTCCTCGCTCGTGGTGTAGTTGACGGTGCCCACGGGCTGGAACTGGTCCATATCGAGCGTCTCGAACTTCATGTCGAGCGTGCGGTACGGTAGCGCGCCCAGATCGAGATTGAACAGCTCATCGAGCGGACCGGTGTAGACGATCTCGCCACCATAGACCTTGCCGTCGATCTTGACGGTAGTCTCGTCGATTTCAAAGAGGTCACGGGCGTCCACGTCGCAGAACACGTCGATCAGGTCGTGGTCGAGCATGTGCTCAAAGAGCGCCGTGTAGCCCTCCTGCGGCATGCCCTGGAAGGGAGCTTGCGGGAAGTAGCGGTCATCATCGCCCACAAAGACGGGAACGCGGCCGGTGATCGAGGGATCGATCTGATCGGGCGTCTGGCCCCACTGCTTCATGGTGTAATGTAAAAAGACGTTCTCGTAGACGTAATCGGCGACCTCGGCAAGATCCGGGTCGTTCTTCTTACGCAGCTCCATAATGGGCACCTTGACATCCTTGCCAAAGGTCTCCACGAGCTTCTGATACAGCTCCTCGCCGCGCTCGTCACCAAAGGCGAGCTTGAGACTCGCATGGTTGAAGGGCACGGGCATAAGGGTACCGTTGATGTTGGCGAGCACCTTGTGCTGATAATCCGTCCACTTGGTAAAGCGCGACAGGAAATTGTGCACGCGCTCGTTAAAGGTGTGATAGATATGCGGACCGTACTCGTGAATCAGGATTCCGGCCTCGTCAGTGCAGTCATAGGCATTGCCCGCAATGTGGCTACGGCGCTCCAAAACGGCAACACGATAGCCGATGGTCTCGGCAAGACGGCGGGCGCAAACGGCACCGGCATATCCAGCACCGACGACAATCATGTCGTACGCGCCGGCGTTAAAGCCTTCAGGCAGGCCTGAGGTAATCTGCATCGATACTCCTTGTCAAAAGCCACGGGCTCGTTAGCTGGGCTTTTCTCGAACATTCTTCGAGACATATTTATCAGAGCGATTATAGCGCTAATGCGTCCTATAATGAGCTTGCCACACAAGGAAAGCTCAAGCACCGCGGCGTACATAATTGAAAGGTAAACCCGCTAGCAGCGGGTTTATTCGTGAACAGCCGGGTGCCTGGAGCTTAGCGAAACGCTTGTAAGGAGTAACATGAGCGATTTCCTAAACCGTATGAAGTCTGCCGCCAAGGCCGACCTTAAGACGATCGTCCTGCCCGAGGGCGAGGATCCGCGCACTATCGTCGCGGCCACCAAAATCATCGAGGAGGGCCTGGCAAAGATCGTCATCCTGGGCAACCCCGACGAGATCAACGTTCCCGGCGCTACCGTCATCGACCCGCGCAATGCCGAGAAGCACGAGGAGTATGCGCAGAAGTTTGCTGAGCTCCGCGCCAAGAAGGGCGTTACCATCGAGCAGGCTCGCGCCCAGGTGATGGACGCCACCTACTTTGGCACCATGATGGTCAAGATGGGCGACGCCGACGGCCTGGTCTCCGGCGCCTGCCACTCCACCGCCGACACCCTGCGCCCTGCACTTCAGATCCTCAAGACCGCCCCGGGCACCAAGCTGGTCTCGGCCTTCTTCGTGATGTGCACCGACACCCCGCAGTTCGGCACCGACGGCACGCTGATCTTCGCCGACTGCGGCCTCAACATCAACCCGTCCTCCGACGAGCTCTCCGAGATCGCCATCGCCTCCGCTCACTCCTGGTCCACCTTCATGGGCAACGTTGAGCCGCACGTGGCCATGCTCTCCTACTCCACCATGGGCTCCGCCGGCGGCGAGGTCGCCAAGAAGGTCCAAGAGGCCGTAAAGTTCTGCAAGGAGAAGGCTCCCGAGCTCGCCATCGACGGCGACCTGCAGCTCGATGCCGCTATCGTCCCCACTGTCGCCCAGCTCAAGGCTCCCGGCTCCTCCGTTGCCGGCAAGGCCAACGTGCTCGTGTTCCCCGACCTCGAGGCCGGCAACATCGGCTACAAGCTGGTCCAGCGCTTCGCCGGCGCTGACGCCTACGGCCCCATCCTGCAGGGCATCGCCAAGCCGGTCAACGACCTTTCGCGCGGCTGCTCTGCCGACGACATCGTGGGTGTCGTGGCCATCACCGCCGTCCAGGCTCAGATGGCTGAGTAGCGTACGCACTCGCCCGAAGGCCGTACGGGCTAACCCCTGAAAACGTCCTCGACCAATGAAGTGCCCCCGTTCTGCTCCTTCGGAGCTACGAACGGGGGCACTTCTGGTCTGCGGATTGTTTTCAGGGGTTAGCCCGTACGGCCTTCTACCGCTACGTAGCAATTAGGGCATCTGGAGTGGACGGCGGCTTGGCTACGAGCTGAGGCTGAAGATCTGGATGGCC
>URGG01000133.1 GCA_900547345.1 uncultured Collinsella sp.
AGGCGCAGGGTGGACACACCACGCATACCCCAGCAGCGCCCACGCGCCCCTGGCGACCGGGCCGCGACAAGTTCCTCCCCGTCAGCCGCGCCGACATGGATGCGCGCGGCTGGGACCAGTGCGACTTTGTCTACATCTGCGGCGACGCCTACGTGGACCATCCCAGCTTTGGCATGGCCATTATCAGCCGCGTCCTCGACGCGCACGGCTACAAGGTGGGCATCATCTGCCAGCCCGACTGGACCGACCCCGCCAGCATCACCGTGCTCGGCGAGCCGCGCCTGGGCTTTTTGGTCAGCGCCGGCAACATGGACTCCATGGTCAACCACTATTCGGTAACCAAGCACCGCCGCCACACCGACGCCTATACTCCCGGTGGCGAGGAGGGTCGCCGCCCCAACCGTGCCGTTACGGTCTACGGAAACCTCATCCGCCAGACGTTCAAGGATGCCCCCATCATCATCGGCGGCATCGAGGCGAGCCTGCGCCGTCTGGCCCACTACGACTACTGGCAGGACAAGCTCAAGCGCTCGGTACTGCTCGACTCGGGCGCTGACATCCTCATCTACGGCATGGGCGAGCACGCAATCGTCGAGATTGCCGACGCGCTCGACGCGGGGCTGCCCGTCGATCAGATCACCTATATCAACGGCACCGTTTACCGCACGGGTTCGCTCGACGAGGTCTACGACTACGACCTGCTGCCCAGCTGGGACGACCTTACCGCCGACAAGCTCAACTACGCACGCAGCTTCAATGTGCAGCAGCAGAATATGGACCCCATCACCGGACACCGCCTGGTAGAGCCCTACCCCAACAGCGTCTATGTGGTGCAGAACCCGCCATCGGCGACGCTCACCACCGATGAGATGGACGAGGTGGCCGAGCTCCCCTACGCACGCGATTGGCATCCCGATTACGACGCGGCGGGCGGCGTGCCGGCCTTTGCCGAGATCAAGTTTTCCATCAGCTCCAACCGCGGGTGCTTTGGCGAGTGTTCGTTTTGCGCCCTCACCTTCCACCAGGGTCGCGTGTTACAGATGCGCAGCCACGATTCGATCATGCGCGAGGCCGAGCTGCTCACGCGCGATCCCGAGTTTAAGGGCTACATCAATGACGTGGGCGGACCGACGGCCAACTTTAGCCGCCCTGCCTGCGACAAGCAGCTCAAGCACGGCGTGTGCAAGAACAAGCGCTGCCTGTGGCCGAGCGTGTGCAAGAACATGGTAGTCGACGAGAGCGGCTACACGCAGCTGTTGCGCGCCCTGCGCCAGCTGCCGGGCGTCAAGAAGGTCTTCGTCCGCAGCGGCATCCGCTTTGACTACACCATGGCCGATGCCTCGGACGAGTTTTTGCGCGAGCTGCTGGAGCACCACGTTTCGGGTCAGCTGCGCGTAGCGCCCGAGCACGTGAGCGATGCGGTGCTGTCTGTGATGGGTAAGCCGAGCCGCGCCGTCTACGATGCGTTCTGCCGCAAATTTGAACGCTTGAACCGCGAATACGGACTCAAGCAGTACGTAGTGCCGTATCTAATCTCGAGCCACCCCGGCTCGACGTTGAAGGAAGCCGTGGACCTTGCCGAAGCCGTGCGCGACATGGGCTACATGCCCGAGCAGGTGCAGGACTTCTACCCCACCCCGTCCACCATGTCGACCTGCATGTACTACACCGGCGTGGACCCGCGCACCATGCAGCCGATCTATGTCGCACGCGACCCGCACGAAAAGGCCATGCAGCGTGCGCTCATCCAGTATCGCAAGCCCGAAAACTACAAGCTCGTGCGCGAGGCACTGGAAAAGGCCGGCCGCCGCGATCTGATCGGCTACACCAAGCATTGCCTGATTCGTCCCGTGCCCCCGCGCCCGGGCGAGACATCGGCCAGCGGCGGACACGGTACTGGCAAGAAGGGCGGCAAGGCCCACGGTGGCGCCGCCGGCAAGGGGCCCAAGGGCAGCAAGGGCCACGGCGGCATGTCGCGTGCACAGAACACCGCAGGGCGCAATCGCGCGGCCCAGGGGCGTCAGGGCGCCAATGGAGGCGGACGTCGCAACTAGGGAAGCGGTGCGCTCGCTGCGTCCATCCCACACGCGTGGCGCAGCGAGTGCATCGTCCCTACCAGCACAAAGCCGGCGATGGCAACCGTAATTGCCACGTCGAACGGCGTGTTCACAAACCAGAGCAACGTCATGAGATACGACCCGGTATTAAAGGCAAAGTGCAACAGAATCGTGTAGCGGAGCTTTCCGGTCGTCACGAGCACCCAACCAAAGATGAGGCCGGCGGCACCCGCGTAGCAACCCTGCACCCAGTTCATGTGCATAAAACCGAAGACTGCCGCCTGCAGCACAATCGCCGCGGCGATACCCCACGTGCTTGGGGCCGCCCAGGGCACCATGGCGCCGTCCTGCGCGCTCGCACGACGCCGGCGCTTCCAAAGTGGGCGGCACTGCGGATTAAACGCTCGGAGCGAAAACTCAAAAATAATGCCGCGCACCAGCAGCTCTTCACAAAACGGGGCGCCGAGCACCGTGGTCAGGACGGCCAGATAGTTGGTGTCGCCCATGCCCGTCTCCTCGACAAGTTCGCTGTAATCGGCCGCGGCCTCGGGCAACAGCGACAGCACGGCGTCGGTCACGTAGCCAACAACCACCTGCAGGGCCAGGCCGATCACGATAACGCAGGCGATGCGTTTCCACGCCCCACGCGCTCCCCCGCCGAGCGGGTGCTCGCTTTGCCGGCGTGCCATAAACGAACGCGGCCACAGATAACGCCACCACAGCAGCGCCATCAAAAACGAGACCGTTTGAGCGGCGGCCTGAAGCAATTGAATGTCGAGGTCATCGATCGAAAAGCCCATGAACACCGATGCCACGCCAAGGGCGGAGAACAAAACGACACTCAGGGCAATATCGGCAGCGACGACGCCAAAACAGGCAAGCGCCCAAATCATCGCATTGAGCATGCCAACCTCCTCCCGACGACTAGTCATTGGGGACGTTCTTCAACGACTAGCTGTTGGGGACACTCTTTGCCAAAGGCCCCGTTGGGCGAGATGTCGAACGGAAAGGTGCCGCAGCGATTGAAGGCGGCGATGAACATGCGGATGGCGTTGGACGGCGTGGTGCCCACGAGCTGGGTTGCCGCCGCGAAGGCCGCCTTTTCCTCGGGCAAGACCTTCGCGACAACCGGGGTCATGTGTTCTGCCATGGCGCTTCCTTTTTGAAACGACGGTGATGCGGATAGATGCGGGCCACGCGGCTGGGCGACGGGCTGTGAAGGCAACCCGATTGGCCCGCATCCGGAGTTTGTTTCTACGGCGTTGGTATTACTTGGTATTCCTAAGTATTACCCCACAGATAGAATACCATACCCGGCCCTATGGAGACGGAGAAAAACGGATCATTTTGTTGCTGGGTAAGTATTTAGAGCGTGATGATGTCCGAGATATCGAGGGCCCGAGCGTCAGCGGAATCGTGCGTGGCAAGCAACAGCATACGGCCGTCGAGCAAGTCGAGCACGGCCTCGGCGCATGCGTCGCGCGCAGCGGTATCTAGACCGGTAAAGGGCTCGTCCAGAATCACTGCGCCGCCCGGGCACAGCAGGGCTCGGGCAATCTCGACGCGACGACGCTGCCCACCCGAGAGCTCAGCCACGCGTGCATGCACATCGATCCCCGGTACCAGCAGGCGCAACAGGGCTGCGGCACTCGAGGCATCCACGCGCGCGTCGGCGCACACCAGCACGTTATCCAAAGCCGAGGCGCCCTCTACCAGGCGCACATCCTGAAACACCATGGAGCACGGCGCGCACTCGCCCGCCGCCAGCGCAAGCAGCGTCGACTTGCCCACGCCGTTTGCGCCGATCAGCGCCACGCGGTC
>URGG01000134.1 GCA_900547345.1 uncultured Collinsella sp.
GTCGTCGCCTTGGCAGAGCGCAACTTGGCGGCCAGATCGGGGTTGGTTTCGGCGACCGCGGTAATCGCGGGGCCGTCGAGCTCTTCTTGCGTGGGCTCGGCCAAAAAGTCGATAGCATACTGGGCGGCCACCATGGAGCCCTTTGCCAGCACGGTCTCGTCGATCTTGTAGAAGCAGGAATGTTGGGCGTACGTGGCGCCAATCTTGGGGTTGCGCGTACCTACAAAGGCGAGCACGCCCGGTACGCGACGCAGGTACTCCGAAAAATCCTCGCCCGAAAGCGTGCCGCGATAATGGCCTTGGCCGGTGGGGCCCAGGCACTTGATTACAGCCTGACGGCAGCGCTCGCTCGAGGCGGCGTCGTTTTCGACCTTGTAGTTGGCGATGGTGTAGTCGGTGAGCTCTGCCTCGGCGCCCAGAGCTGCCGCGGTATGCTCCACGATGCGGCGCATGAGCTCCGGCATTTCCTCGTGGGTCGAATCGCCGTAGGTGCGCACTGTGCCGGCGAGGTAGGCCGTGCCGGCGATAACGTTGCGCGCGGTGCCGCCATGCAGCTCGCCGACGGTGATGACGGCCGGCTCGTAGGGGCTGATTTCGCGCGAGACGATGGTCTGCAGGGCGTTGACGATCTCGGCGGCAACCATGACGGCGTCGTGGCCGCGCTGGGGCATGGCGCCGTGACATGAGGTGCCGCGGACGTCGATGCGGAACCAGTCGGTATTGGCCATGCGCGGACCGGGCTCGCAGCTCACGGTGCCGGCGTCGACCTCACTCCAGATGTGCGCGGCGTAGGCGCCATCGACGCCGTCGAGCACACCCGTGCCGATCATGAGCTTAGCGCCCTGGCCGTTTTCCTCGCTGGGCTGGAATACGATGCGGACTTCGCCGTGGATGTCGTCGGTCATATGGCGCAGGATTTGCAGCGTTCCGAGCATCATGGCGATATGGCAGTCGTGGCCGCAAGCGTGCATGCAGCCCTCGTTGACGCTGGCGAACTCCTCGCCGGTCTGCTCGGTGACGGGCAGGGCGTCGATGTCGGCGCGCAGCAGGATGCGGCGGCGTGGCGTGCCGTCCTCGCGGTAGGCATCCGGCGCGGTACCGCGAAGCGTTGCCACCAAGCCGGTCTTGAGCGGACGCTCGTAGGGGATATTCATGGCGTCGAGCTGGTTGGCGATGTCGGAGGTCGTGCGCTCCTCGGCAAGGCTCAGCTCCGGGTGCTTATGGAAGTGCCGGCGCTGCTTGATGATATAGGGTTCAAACTCGGTAGCGATATCTTTGATGGCTGCGGTGACGTCGTCAGCCGCGCGAGCCTCGGTCGCCGCCATAATCTGCTGTGCCTTGGTCTTCGTCATGGTCGATTTGCTCCTTGCTGGGTTGATCGCAAAATCGTACAGGCTCTCTCCAGTATGCCACCTGCCGCTAGGGCTGGTAAAGTTGCCGTTTGCCGCTTGGGGTTTTGTTACAAGGGCGGGGGAGTACACTCGGGGGTGTTGAATTTCCTGCCAGAGATGGGGATGCCCATGCAACATATCGATCGGATTATCCGCTCCAAGAACGTCTTTACCGCGCAAGACGGCATCGATACCGCCCGCGAGCTGGCGATTGCCATCGCAGGCGACCGTATCGTCGCAGTCGGTGCGCCGGATGACGTGATTGCCGCCGCGCCTGCCGCCACGCCGGTTATCGACTACGGCGAGCAGTTTGTCTGCCCCGGTTTCCATGACGCTCATCTGCACTTCTTCCATACCTCGGTCGGTTCCTCGCCGTACATGCTCATGGATATGGGCACGTCCGAGGCGGCGCTGGTGCAACATGCGCTCGAGTTTTCCCAGGTCCTGCCCGACGACGCTTGGGTTGTGACGCAGGGCTGGCGCGACTACCGTTGGGACCCGCCCGAGCATCCTACCAAGGCGTCGCTCGATGTGGCATTCCCCGATCGTCCCTGTGTTATGTACTCGGGCGATGGACACACGCTGTGGCTCAACAGCCGCGCACTCGATGCACTCGGCGTCACGCGCGACAGCGAGCCACCAGCGGGCGGTAGCTACGACAAAGACTCAAACGGTGAGCTTACGGGTATCGCCCACGAGGCAGCTGCTATGCAGCTGCTGCCGCGCTGTCTTGAATGGCTGGGCGAGGATCGCATTGCAAGTGCTTACGCCGATCAAATGAGGCGTATGGCCGAGCAGGGCATCACCTCGATATGCGATATGTCGCTCATGCCCATGCCGGGCTGCGATTTTATCCGCGACGACGTCTACGACAAACTGCAGGCAGCCGGCAAGTTGGGCATCCGAGCCCATTTGTTTCCCACGCTGCTGGATGACCAATCGCGCTTGGAAGAGCTGCAGGTACGTTACGCGAACAACGCGCTGCTCTCGGCGCCAGGCTTTAAACAGTTTTTCGACGGTGTGTCGAGCGAACACACGGCATATCTCACCGAGCCCTATACCAACCCGCGCTTCCCGGGCGATCAAGGTCGCCTGACGGTTCCTGCCGAGCGTATGCGCAAGCTGGTCCTCGCTGCCGCGGAGCGCGGCCACACTGTGCGCATCCACGTCATCGGCGACGGTGCGATTCATGCCGCGCTGGATATCTTCGAGGAAGCGGCCGACCTGTACGGCCTGCCCCAGCACGGCCATAACACGCTCGAGCACCTGGAGAACCTCTTGCCCGAGGACATCGACCGCCTGCGCAAGCTCAACGTGGTTGCTTCGAGCCAGCCCTGCCACATCACGCTCGACCCGGGTGGCCCGGAGCGCGACCTGGGCCTGGAACGCAGCCGCATCATGTGGCCGTTCGCAACCTATAAGCAGCGCGGCATTCGACAAGCCTTCGGCACCGATAGCCCCATCACAGCTGTTACAAGCATGAACGTGCTCTACACGGCTATCACGCGCCAGGACCCCAAAAGCAACTGGCCCGAGGGCGGCTGGTTGCCGAGCGAGCGCATCGATGCAGCAACAGCCCTGCGCAACTACACCCTGGGCAGCGCCTACGCGGCAGGCGACGAGCAAAACCTCGGCAGCCTGGAGCCCGGCAAGTATGCCGACCTGGTAGTCCTGGATCAAAACCCGCTCACCGTTGACCCCCAAGAGCTCCAGGCCACCAAGGTTCAGGCGACCTACCTGGCAGGCAACTTGATTTACGAGCGCTAATATTCATGTCGTACCGTTAAACGCGGCTCGCGCAGCCTATTTTGGGATGGCGCTCGAGCCGCGTTTGCATTTTGGTGGGGATCCACCATGAGCGTCCCTGCTCTGTTGGATTTGGGTGCGGGGCGGAGGTGCTGCTGCCCCGCGCTCAATTTGAATACCAGCAATGCTATCTCTTGGTGTTTTGCATACTTCCCATTACAGATTGCATAAAAAGGCTGGGATGTCCTTCCTGATCCTGATGTACCCCCGCCCGTGCCGTGCAAAAAACGGAGTATTCAGCACCGCGAGCTCTGCCGGTGCCGCTGCGGCTGAGTAACGTTGCGGAGATTGACGTCATTTTGGGGTCCGACGTGGCGCGAGGCATGCTTGTTTGTCTCGACGAGGCCTGTCTGCCGACCCAAATCGCCGGTCGAAGGCGTCCTTGGGATCAATATGGTGTGTCCGGCGCGTATGCAGTCGTCCTGGCTTGCTGAATACTCCCAAAAATGCACGGCGCTCCCCAGGGGACCCGTGCGCGCAGCGAAAACCATGCCCACGTTCCTATCCGCATCGCCATTTTGCTGCACTGACTTTTCTGAATGCCGGGCTCGAATTAGTTAACCTGCCTCCCGCGTGGCTCCGGAGGGGCGGGGCATAAGGTTTATC
>URGG01000135.1 GCA_900547345.1 uncultured Collinsella sp.
TAGGGTTCCGCCGTTCTAACGAACGGCGGACCGGTCGACGCTGCGCGCCGCCCAGAGCGACAATTTGCCATTCAAAAGGTAAGGCATGACCAGAAGGTCTATGCCTTACCTTTTTCATGCCAACTTGTTCGCTCTGGACATCGCTCGCTGACGTTTGCTCAACCTGCGGTGTCATAACAATTCTGTCCAGCTGTTGGCATTGCGGCATTTTCCCAGATAAAACCTGCCAAAGTGAACCTGTCCCTTTTTGACAGATTTTAGAGTTCCACGCTTTCGGCGCCGTTGATAGTTAGGTCGCGCTCGTAGAAGGCGGTGAGGGCGCGGATGGCGTACATTACGTCGCGTACGCCGCCGGTCTCGTAGCTTGAGTGCATGGCCAGCTGCGGCAGGCCCACGTCCACGGCATGCATGCTCGCCTGCATATTGGACAGGTTGCCGAGGGTGGAACCGCCCGCCATATCGCTCTTATTGGCGAAGGCCTGCGTGGGCACGTCGGCGTCATCGCAAATAGCCTGGAACACTGCACGGCTAAAGGCATCGGTGCAGTAGTGCTGGTTGGCGGCTTCCTTGATGACGATGCCGCCGTTGAGCACAACCTGGTTGCGCGCATCGCACTTCTCGGCGTGGTTGGGGTGCACGGCATGCGCGTTGTCACAGCTCACGAGCATCGATGCGGCAAGGGCGCGATGATACGACTCGTCGTCAAAGCCCAGCGAGCCGTTAATGCGGCGCAGCGCGTCGGCCAAGAACGTCGACATGGCGCCCTGCTTGGTCTCGGAGCCAACCTCCTCGTTATCAAAGCAGCAGAAGACCGAGATATCGCGCGCGTTCTCAGCACCCAAAAATGCCTGCAGCGAGGTATAGGCGCAGGCCAGGTCGTCGAGCTTGGGCGTCGAGATAAACTCGTCGGCCCAGCCCCAAATGCGCGCATCCTGACGATTGACCAGGAACAGATCGCGACCCAGAATCTGCTCGGGCTCAACGTCCAACTCGTCGGCGATCAGAGCATCAAAGTCGCCCTGCTTAAGATCACCGGCGCTGATGAGCGGGCACAGGTCGACGGCGCGGTTGGGCGCAAAGCCCTCGTTAACGCCACGGTTCATATGGATGGCAAGGCTCGGAATAATGGCAACCTCGCGCTCGGTGGCAAGCAGGCGGCTCTCAATACGCTCGCCTTCGCGCACCAGTACGCGGCCCGCGAGCGCCAGCGGGCGGTCGAACCAGGTGTAGTCGATCATGCCGCCGTATGCCTCGGTGTTCAGGCGCAGCGTCTCGCCCGCGCCGTCAAGCTCGGGCACAGCCTTGACCTTAAACGTCGGCGAGTCACTGTGCGACGCCGTCAGCTGAAAATGGTAGTCGCCGGCAACGCCGTCCTCGCCCCACGTCGCGGCCAGGTCCTCGCCCACCTTAAAGGCAACAACGCTCGAGGTGTTGCGCTGCGTGTAATAACGCCCGCCCGGCTCGATGTCCCACGCCGCATTCTCGGGCAGGTAGGCAAAGCCCGCCTCGTCGAGCTCGGCCATGATGGTCGCCGCCGTATGGAACATGCTGGGGCACGCCTCGATAAAGTCGATAAGGTCGTTGGCGGCCTCGATATCGTCGGCCGTCACATGCGCGCGCTCGGGCGTTTCCTGATCCGTCATGCTCTCCCCTTTCGCTGGGTTGATGGTTCCCTCCAGCATACCCCGCCACGCCAGCGCCGCGCTCTTCATTCCATGTTTAATCCCGCGCCGCTCACCAAGTTGAGCCATCATGCCCGCACTCCTTTTGCGACAATTACGCTAACAGGACGAGAGGAGCCGTCATGAAGCCACGTAGCATTGCCATCGCCTGCGGTGTCGCGGGAGTCGCCGTCGGCCTTGCCGCTGCCACCGGTATCGTTTATCACAAGCAAATCAAGTCCGCCGCGTCGCTCAAACGCCTGACCGGCTACGCGGATGGCTATGACCTGTACGCAATCGACATCGCCTACGACTACGATCTTGATCGCATCATCGCCGCTGGCGTGCGCGACGACCAGGCCTACATCGATGCCGTGGTGGCGCAGGTGCTGCCCGGTGTGCCGGTACATGTCCAGGCGCCCCAGTTTGCCTGCAGCGCTTTTGTCGCCGTAGATGCCGAAGGCCGCGTGCGCACCGGTCGCAATTACGACTTTAAAGACGACACCTCGGCGCTGCTGGTGCGCAATCACCCACGCGGCGGCTATGCCTCCATCGGCTTTGCCGCCCTCAATAACCTGGGCGCCAACACTCCGCTTGACTCCGTCACCGGACGCGCCGCGGCGTTGATGGGCCCGTTTGCCCAGCTCGACGGTGTTAACGAATGCGGCGTGTCCATTGCCGTACTCACCCTGGATTCCCAGCCCTGTGACCAGGACACGCAACGCCCCGTCATCAATACCTCGCTCGCCATCCGCCTGGTGCTCGACCGTGCCGCCACCACGCAAGAAGCTGTCGACCTGCTTTCCGCCTACGACATGCACGCCATGGCAGGACGCGATTACCACTTCTTTATCAACGACGCCGCCGGTGACGCGCGCGTAGTAGAGTGGGATCCGCGCGATCCGGACCGCGCTTTCAAAGCGACCCCTGTTCGCCAGGTTACGAACTTCTACGCCTGCTATGGCAACGAAGTGCTGCTCAACCAAAAGAATGGCGAGCTGGGGCATGGTAAAGAGCGCGCCGTCGCAATCGCCGATGTCCTCGACGCCCATGTCGGTGCCCAGGACGAGGCAGTCGCTTGGAAGGCCCTACGCGCCGCGGCGCAAGAACCCAATCCAGAAGACATCACCAGCAACACGCAGTGGTCAGTCGTCTTTGACAACACCGAGCCCGCTGCCGCCATCACGCTGCGCCGCCACTGGGGCGACATCGATGCCTTCGCGCTGTAAGGAGCTGGCACCGTCGTCCTTACGCTGGCCTGACGTTGCTTACATTTCTATACGCTTGAGCTAACACGTTTTACCCCCGCATCAACAGTGTGCGGGGGTAAACTTATGCGCATGTTATAACTTGCCCGGAAGGACTCACCATGCTTAGGATCGGTCTTCTTACTAGTGGCGGCGACTGCCAGGCGCTCAACGCCACCATGCGCGGCATCGTCAAAACGCTTATGACCAATAGCGAAGAACCTATCGAGATCTACGGTTTTGAGGACGGCTACCAGGGCCTTATCTACAGCAGGTTCCGCGTCATGACGCCCGCCGATTTTAGCGGTATCCTCACCCGCGGCGGCACCATCCTGGGCACGAGCCGCACACCGTTCAAGCGTCTGGATACCCCCGAGGCCGATGGTGTCGAGAAGGTGCCGGCGATGGTCCACACCTATCATAAGCTGCAGCTCGACTGTCTGTTTATGCTGGGCGGTAACGGCTCCACCAAGACCGCCAACCGCCTGCGCGAAGAGGGCCTCAACGTTATCGCCCTGCCCAAGACCATCGATAACGACACCTGGGGCACCGAGCTGACGTTTGGCTTTACGAGCGCCATCGACGTCGCCACCAAGTGCATCGACGACATCCACACCACTGCCTCGAGTCACGGCCGCGTGTTCGTTATCGAGATCATGGGCCACAAGGTCGGCTGGATTCCGCTGTACGCCGGCGTCGCGGGCGGCGCGGACGTCATCCTGATTCCCGAGATCCCCTACGACATGGACAACGTCATCAAGACCATCGAACATCGCATGGAGACCGGCAGCCGCTTTACCCTCGTGGCCGGCGCCGAGGGCGCGATCTCCCAGGGGGGCGCGGGCAATCAT
>URGG01000136.1 GCA_900547345.1 uncultured Collinsella sp.
GAGCCGGTCACAAACGCACCAACCGCACCAATCCACGGAGCCAGAATCGGGTACAGACCGCCGGCGACCGCAATGCAAAACGCGCTGATCGACGAAATCATGCCGGCATAGCCCATCACCTTGGCGCAGCCCAGCACCGAAAGCATGGTGATGACCGTCGGCATCATCTGTTTGACGGTCGCGGCCAGTACCTCACCCATCAAGCGCGGCGAAGCGCCCTGAATGGCACCGCCGACAAACGCCGCCAGGAAAATCCAAACGCCCGGCGTATTGATCCACGAAAACGTAAGCGTACCGGGATTCTCACCGCAATACACCTGCACATGGCTCGCAAACGGCGCGAGCGCAGCATGTACAGCGGGCACCAGATTAGACGTGCCTAGCAGCAATACAAAAATCAGGATGAAGCACGACCAGGCCGAAAGCGCCGACTTAACGGTGAGCTTCTCCCCCGCCTCGATATTCATGTGAAAGCGTGCGTCCAGATGCCCCGACTTCTCGGCACGCATGGCAAGCGCAGCGGTCAGCGCGAGCGAAACGATGGAGCCTACGACCACGGCCAGCTCGGGACCCACAAACATGGCGACGACCAGGGCCGCACCAACAAAGGACACACCGGAAAGCAGTGCCACGCCGGCAACGCCGTTCAGGCGCTCTGCAACGCTTGCAACATTGCCCTGATCATCGGCAACACGACCCGCAACCAGCACGATAAGCAGCGGCATCGCCACAAAGAAGGGCGTGAGCTGCACCAGCTGAACGGTAGCCAAATGCAGGGAATCCAGGCCCACCAGGTCGGCAACGGACACCGTGGGAATGCCGATGGAGCCGTAGGGCGTGGGCACGCCGTTGGCCAGCAGGCAGATGAGCACGGCAGGCACAGCCTCAAAGCCCAGGCCCGCGAGCATGCCGGCGGGAATGGCGACAGCGGTACCGAAGCCGGCCATGCCCTCCATAAAGCCACCGAAGCACCAAGCCACGAGCAGCGCCAGCAGACGGCGGTCGCTGCTGATGGAGGTGATCATGCTGCCGATCACGTCCATGGCGCCCGTACGAACGCACAGGTTATACGTGAACACCGCGGCGATGATCACCAGGACGATGGGCCACAGAGCCATCAAAAAACCTTCGAGCGAGGCGGTCGCGATCTGCGCTGCCGGCAGGTGCCACCATGCGAAGGCAAGCAAGCACGAAAGGACAAACGATCCGATAGCGGCCTTCCAAGCTGGCCATTTAAAGCACAGCAGCATCACGACCAGCCAAATAATCGGCACAAGAGCCAGTATGAATGCGGCGACGTCCATAGGTAGAAGCTCCTTGGTACCGCGTGGGCGGCATCGGGGGTGTCACAAAACTTCAACAGGATACCGCACGTTTACCGACAAATTACAGCCGCCCGCCGAAATTATTGAACAACCTGTTCAAAAACACGAATGGATACCACCGCGACTATACTAGAGCGCAGCAATAGAAAGGACCCCGCTTTGAGCATCACGCCCCTCGATAGCATTCGCCGTGCCATCGCCCGCCGCAACGGCACCTCCAACCCCGCTGCATCGAAAGACGGCGCCGCGAAGGCCCAGGGCGGCCGCATCGAGAACGGCCTGTTCCCCGCCTCCCACACGGCCGAAGAGCTCGCGCGCATCCAGGAGCTGAGCCAGCGCAACGCCGGCGGCCCCGACAGCAGCCAGGCCACGCGCCGTCGCCGGCGCGAACGCGATCGGGAGCCCGGCCCCGTCCGCCGCATGGTCAACGCTTGGTGGAACCGTCTGCTCGGCGCCGTCTACGGCGGCGGCTTCTCTACGCAGGAAGCCGAATACGAGGATCACGCCACCAGCCGCGACTATCTTTGGAACACCCTCGGCACCGCCGTGTGGGGCCTGGCGTTTCCGTTGCTCACCATCGTGTCTACGCAGCTCGTGGGCGCCGAAGAGGCCGGTAAGTTCTCCATCGCCTTTGTCACCGGCACGCTCATCATGATCGCGTGCAACTATGGCGTGCGCAATTTTCAGGTTTCGGACATCGACGAAAAGACGTCCTTTGCCTCCTATCAGCTCAATCGCTGGATCTGCGGAGCGCTCGCCCTAGGCTGCGGCCTCATGTACAGCAGCGCCCGCGGCTATGACGCGCAAATGGCGACGATCGGCCTGGGCGTCTACCTGTATAAGGTCATCGACGGCGTCGCCGACGTATACGAGGGTCGCCTGCAGCAGGCCGATAAACTTTACCTGGCCGGCATGAGCCAAACGCTGCGCTCCGTCGGCGTCATCGTGGTCTTTAGCGCGGCGCTGTTCCTCACGCGCAGTATGCCCATCGCGGCCATGGCCATGGGTGTCACCGCCATCGCCTCGCTCATGCTGGTCACCGCGCCGCTCGCTCTGCTCGAGACCGAAAAATCGCGCCGCATGAGCCTGCGCGAGGTCGGACACCTGTTTGTCCAATGTGCTCCGCTCTTTGGTGCACTGTTCCTGTTCAACCTCATCGAGAGCATGCCCAAGTTTGTGATGGAAGGTACGCTGGCCTACAAATACCAGCTGTACTTTAATGCCCTGTTTTTTCCAGCTCAGGCTATTCTGTTGAGCATTGGATTTGTCTATAAACCGCAGCTCCTGCGCTTGTCGAGCATTTGGGCTAATCCTCGCAAGCGTCGTCGCTTTGACCTGATTATTGTTGCCGTTATGGCGCTGATCGTGGTCATCACCGGCGTGTGCGCCGCATTTATGGCAGGTCCCGGTATTCCCCTCATGAGCTATATGTACGGCCTCAACTTTGAGCGCTACCGCACATTGGCGCTGCTGATGGTCGTCGCCGGCGGCGTCACCGCGGCCATCGACTTTATCTACGCCATCATCACGGTGCTGCGCCATGCCGGCGACGTCACCAAGATCTACCTGATCTGCTTTGCCGTGAGCGTGGTGCTGCCGGTGATTCTAATCAATCTGCTCGGCCTGATGGGCGCCGTCGTGAGCTACCTAGCCATCATGGCCCTACTGCTGGTGCTGCTGATTATCGAGTACGCCCACATCCGCCAGCGCATCGAGCGCGACCGGAACCCATACGGAGCCTAATTAGCTGCCCCCAGTCGCCGGAATTTGCAATGGAATCGCCCCGGCTGGGGTCTCGTTGCGAACGATTTGCGACACGCAGAACTAAGTGAGTAGACTTTTGCCGAATCCTCGACCACGCCGACAAAGCACAAGTCTGTGACCTGCGGTTTTGTTGAGGCAAATTTGCCGGCTGCTCGGCATTTCCAAAAAAGCCTACTCACTTAGCCAGCGGGCAGCCAAATGATTATTTAATCCCCGTCCCAGAAAAATCATTTGATGGGCAGAAGGGCAAAAGGAGTCAAAAAGCCCCGTCCCAAATTAGCTACCCCTTGCGTAATCATTCGCCAGGAAGAATGCTTGCGTAGAACTCCGCCCCATCATCGAGCCGCAGGATGCCCACGCGACCGAACTCGGATCCGGTGGCGGCGGCGCAGTCGATGTCGATGCGATCGGGCACACCGGCGGTGTCCTCGCCGCCCAAGCGCACGATCTGCCCGCGTCCCGATTCCTCATCGAGCCCCGCAAGACCACCGACCTCGCAATAACGCCCGAGCGACACCGTTGGCGTGTGACCGCTCACCACGACCGGACCCTTGCCCTCGGCAGAAAGCAGCCCGGTCGGCACATCCCAATAGCCGTGACGAATCCATAGCAGGTCATCGGACGACTGCACCGCGAGCATCTGCTGCAGCAG
>URGG01000137.1 GCA_900547345.1 uncultured Collinsella sp.
GAACACCTTTGAACACTTTATGATGAAATACCAAGATTCTGAAAAGCAAGCCTGTTATTCTTCCTCTTATTGACATTGTGAAACAGACAAATCGGGATTTGTGGAGGTAAAGAGAATGATTACAAAGCATGTTGTTGTGCTACCTTATGATAAACACTGGGCGCGGGATTTTTGTGAAATCAAGAGTGAAATTCAGGAAGCTCTTGATCAACTGGCTCTTGCGATAGAACATGTTGGCAGCACTTCAGTGCATGGTTTATCAGCGAAACCGATTATTGATATTGATGTCGTCATTAAAGATTACTCCATGCTTGACGCTGTAATCTCTGCCTTAGAAAGAATCGACTATCACCATGAAGGAAACCTTGGTATTGCCGGACGGGAAGCATTTGAATATGAAGGCAAAACCCATTTGCGGAAGCATCATCTATATGTATGCCCGCGAGATTCTGAGGAACTGAAAAGGCATATTGCTTTCCGTGAATATTTGCGTTCTCATCCGGAAGCTGTGCGTGAATACAGTAGAATTAAAGAAGAAGGCGCTGCGCTCTATCCATTTGATATTGAGAAGTATATCGAACATAAGTCACCGTTTGTCGAAAAAATCTACTCAGAAATAGGGATATGACAAATTTCAGTTTGTATGCAACAAACGTTTGAACACTTTTTGAACACCGCAACCGTGATGAAGTCTTCAAAGCCCCTTTCTATCAATATTTGAGATTAAGTAAAACGGTTCGATTCCGATCTGCGGCATTGATGAAAAGTGAGAGAAACGTTGAATTTACAGCGTTTCTCTTATTTTTTTATATAAAAAACGGCTGTTCTTTACTCAATGCTCTGTCAACGGCGAAGTTGGCGCGGATTCACTGCATGCTGGACATCGGAGACTGATATGAAAAAAATAATCGACGGATCAATCAGCCGACCGGTCTGGCCGCTGATGAATACCGTTGCTGAACTGTGATTGAAAGATATATCCGTATGCCTCAGGCATATGACATGAGTTACGTGAGGAGCTGTTACTGATGAAGCAGTCAAACGTCATCAAGGGCACGCTCGCCGTCGTGGCGCTCGTTGCGGCGCTGGTGGTGGGTGTTGCCGTGCATATGCATTCCGTCGGCTCTCCGACCGCTGGCCACTCGACGCAGAATACGGCGAAGACCGCGACGGAGACCACGGCGAAGACCGCCGAGTCCATCACCGCCGACTATCCCGGTTACTCTTCCGTCGAAGAGGGCGTCAAGGCCGCCGGTCTGGTGGTCACCGGTGTCCCGCTCGACTCGCGCGAGCGCATCCTGTATCCCGAGATCGATTTCACGTCCGGAACGCCTGAAACGAACCCGCAATACGGGCTGACGGAGGACGACATCGACATGGACTCGCTGGGCGTGCCGGAGACCGTCACCCGGGTGCGTGTCACCAAAGTCATCAAGGGCGACGCGAAAGTCGGCGACATCATTGAGGTCGCGCAGGTGGGCGGCACCGACAAGAGCGGCATCGTTCGACGCGAGACGTCAACCACGCTGCTGAACGAGGCGAAGGCGAGTGGCACCGCCGAGTTCCTGCTGCTACTCAACGAATATGACGTCGTCTACAATGCCATCAACCCAATCTCCGGAGTGCTTGGCGTCGATACCGACGGGCACGTCACCGCGTTGAAGTCGTCTGGCGAGTCCGGCGGCATCGGCGAATCCCTGAAGGAGTACACGAACGCCGTCTCATGACGGCTGGTCCGGGATCATCCTGAAAACCGCGGCCCCGCTGGCCGCGTTCCGATTCACATGCGGAATGCGACTGGCGGGGCCGCGCTGTCCATATATATCCGCCAAATGTTCGCTTTCAGAGTGACCGGTCACATAGTGGTTGCCTGATGCATGCATAGTGAGCGATTTTGTTTCCTCGCAGCGCGAAAAATGACGACGCGGGACTACAGTGACACGGTGATTGCCATATCCGGCAAGTCGCAGTCGTTGGGAAAAGAGGCGAAACATGGGCAGTGGAAAAACCATGTTGGTAAGTGAAATGGCGCAGGCGGTCCTCAAAGAGGACGCGCCGGTGTGCATCGAAGCCTTCGACGGATCGACGTTCGGGCCGGAAGACGCCGACCTGCAGGTCCGGGTCACCAGTCCTAAGGCCATCTATCAGTTGGCGAGCAACCTGAACGAGATCGGTTTGGCCCGCGCATACATCCTGGGCTACTTCGACATCGAAGGACTGGACGTGGCCGACCCGTATCCGCAGCTGCGCAAGCTCGTCGAACTGGCATCGTACATCCGAAAGCCATCTCCGCTCGAACTGGCGCGCATGGGGGCGGCCGTTCTCAGCCACGGCTACCACAAGGTGGAGGTGCCGCAGTCCGAAGGCCCCTCGAAATTCGAACGCATCAAGTCCGGTCTGTTCCCGCACGCCGAAAAGGCCGACTCCGAGACCGTCAGCTTCCATTATGACCTGTCGAACGAGTTCTACGCCGACTTCATCGGACCGTCGATGACGTACACGTGCGCGGTGTTCGACACGCCCGACATGAGCCTGGATGACGCGCAGCGCAACAAAATCGACCTGGTGCTCGACAAGCTGGACCTCAAGCCCGGCGACCGCATGCTCGACATCGGATGCGGCTGGGGCGCTCTGGTCATCGCCGCAGCCAAGCGCGGCATCAAGGCACTGGGCGTATCGCTGTCGCACGAGCAGATCGAGTACGGTCAGGAGTGGATCAGGCGCGAAGGGCTGGAGGATCTGGCCGAGCTGCGCGTGATGGACTACCGCGAAGTGCCGGAACGAGACTTCGACGGCATCACCTCGGTGGGCATGATGGAACATGTGGGCGCGAAGAACTACCGCCACTACTTCGATGAGATGTTCAAGCTGCTCAAGCCGGCCGGCCGCCTGCTTAACCACCAGATCACGATCTCCAAGGACAAGCCGAACAACCGGCCCGGAACGGACGAGTTCCTCGACCGATACATCTTCCCCGACGGCGACCTCGCCTCGCCCGGGTTCATCGAGTCGGCGCTGCACGACGCCGGCTTCGAGGTCGTCAACCAGGAGAACCTGCGGCAGCATTACGCGCTGACGCTGCATCATTGGAACGCCAATCTCAAGGCCAACTGGGCCGACGCCGTCAAGCAGGTCGGCTACGAGCGGGCGAAGGTGTACGGCCTGTATCTGGCCGCGTGCGAGTTGAACTTCGAGCTCAACGGCATCCAGGTGCATCAGTTCCTCGCCGTCAAGCCCGACAAGGAGGGGCTGCCGAAGGGCAACTGGTACCCGCTGCGTCCGTGGTGGGCGGCCTGAGCTTGGACGTGTCGCCCTGTTGGCGTCATGAATTTTCGCCAGCAGGATGTACGCATTGCCCCCTCTGGCGGCCTGAGCCGTTGAACAAACGGCGGATTACCGGTACAGCGCCGGCTGCTCGTTGAGCGTCACGGGGATGCGCCCGCCGTGGTGCAGGCTGTCCAGCGCGGCGTCGGCAACCACGTTCGCCACATAGCCGTCCCATGCGGTCGCCTCCTTGCCGCCCGGCTGCCGGTCGGCCTCGATATTCGCGAAGAACCGGTCGAACTCGCGGTCGTATGCCTCGATGAATCGGTCGAACCAGGCGGACGAGATCGCGTGGCTGATCTGACCGGCCTTGCGCACCTCCGGCGTGGCGACATCCGGCAGCGAGATGATGCCGGACTCACCGACCAGGCGGCATTGGATGTCGGCGCCCTAGGCCGGCATG
>URGG01000138.1 GCA_900547345.1 uncultured Collinsella sp.
AACCCGCGACCCCAACCTTGGCAAGGTTGTGCTCTACCAACTGAGCCATGTCCGCTTGCGGGTTATTAATTTACGCGAGTTGTCCAAAAGACGCAAGTACTTTTTTCAAAAAACTTGTCTGCCGCATGTTCTTAGTAGCTAAACGCGCTAAAGCGATTGGCTAGGCACACGATTCCAGCGCTCCGCTAAACAGCTTCACCATCTGCACGCGCGTGCCGGCGCCGTCCGTACGACGAGCAACCTCCACGTTATCGACGAGCATACGCATAAGCTTGATACCACGGCCGCGCTCCTCAGATGCGACCGGTTCGCTCGTTTCATCGATAGAATAGCCGGCACCTCGATCAAGCACCTCAACCACAACGCGATCGCCATAGGCCTGAACCGTCAGGACGCACCCAATACCGCCTGCATGGTCATAGGCATTACCCAGCGCCTCCCCCGACGCCAATGCGACATCGTAGCGCTCGTCACGCCTCAGGGGAAGCGATTCGAGGAGCTCGGCCACACGGTGCCGATAATACGGGAGATTCTCGATGCCTCGCTGCACTTCGACGCTCTTGCTCCATCGCGGCAACTCCCCCACCGGAATGGCGGGAATCGACTCCCGCGCCGGGCCCGCGACATGAAGGATGTCGACAAGCCGGGCAATTTCCAAAAAGCGAACGACCTCATCGGAGGCGTTAACGAGCGAAAGCAGCCCCTCATGCCTCATAAGCTCTCTAGCACGTGTAAGCAAAAACGCCAAACCCGTCGAGTCAATAAAGCCCACGGTCTGGCAATTGATGACAACACGACGCACGCCCCGGTCGATCAAATTATCCAACCGTCGGCGCAGTGCGGGCACCGAGGCGATGTCGATATCGCCCGGTGGCGTCAAAACCGCTATGTCATTCCACTCATTCATACGACCATGGTTCCCCAAAAGAGCTCGCTCGATGCACACGTTTCTTCAACCGTAGGGATTTTGCCCGTCAGGCGTCGTGACCTACGATCGACCCCGTAAAAACTCAAGGGAGACCAGCGCGATGTCATCGTTCAGCGCCGACTCGGTAAAGCGGTCAAGCTCGCCCAAAACCTTGCCGCAGATTCCCGATACGCCCTCACCCGAGACAGAGAGCAGAAGATCGCGAAGGCGTTGTTCGCCAAAGAAAGCACCCGAGCGATCACGTGCTTCGATTGTTCCGTCGGTATACATAAATAGCATGTCACCAGGAGCGAATGTAAACACGCCCGTCTCGTAGACCATGCTCTCAAAGGCACCGATCACGCCCGATTGGCACCCAAGCAGCTCGACCTCTCCCCCACGAGCCTCGCCGCCACCCAGCGGCATCGACTCTGGCCTGATGACCATGGTCGGAGGATGGCCCGCCGAACAATACGTTGCGCGTCCGGCTTTAAGGTCAATCTTGGCGATAAAGGCCGTCACGAACGTCTCGACCCTCGAGAAGCCCATGAGCATGCTGTTAAGGGAGCGTGCCATGCGGGCCGGTCCAGCGCCCTCCCAGGCATATGCCGTCAGGGCCGTCTTGACGAGCGCAGACATCGATGCGGCCTCAATGCCTTTGCCAGACACATCACCCAGAATCATGACGGCGCAGTCGTCGGGAAGACGGATGAGCGTATAGAAATCGCCGCCGACCAACGCCGAGTTCGTGGCCGACAGGTACACCGAATCGGTTGCGATACCCGGAACATCCCCCAGGGAATTTCTCATGCCGATCTGAAGGGTCTGAGCGATATGGCGCTCCTCGCGCTTTTGAGATTCGCCTTCGTAGATCAGTTCAAAGTCATGCGCCAAGTGCACCAAGTAGTCATATTCAAGATCATCAATCGGCTCTTGGCTACCATCACGAAGCAGCAGCGCGCGCGTCGTCGGGCTCTTCGCAACAGAAGCAGGAACAATCGCGTCGTTACTGTGCTTGCCATCACCCTCAGAGCGCGGGCGCCCCGCCTCGATGCCGGAGTCGACGTAGAGACCTTGACAAGGCAGACCGTGCGCCCTAAGCCAGCCTCCCATAGGCATCGATTCGTCAACGCGAGTTATACGGACGTGTTTAAGGTCCTCGGCACTCGTACCGCCCAAAACAGATGCCTCAAAGCCATCAGGGCCAGCCCCCAGACGTGCCGCTGGCGCCGTCGTGGAAAAGAAAAGCTTCTCGGGATCGTCCGGCAAAGCAACGCGACTGCCACCTTCAAAATCTATGACGTAGGAATCCAGACTGGCGTCATACTCAACAGGGCAAAAATGGCAGTTAAGCATATTGCAAATCTCGGACGATACCGCCTGGGTAGCCGCGGCGGAATCGTCTAGAAAGGCAAACAACTCATCACGCAAGACATTGAGCGAGCGGCCAAGCTCGGCCGTGCGACGGGAGCGAAGGCTCGATGCCATGCCGACCAGCTGGATAGACAGGTAATCGCAAATGACCTCGAGCACATTAACGTCATAGGCGAGCGGTGCCTGGGGGCGTTTCCAACCAACTTCCAGCACGCCAAGAATCTGCGTACCGTAAAAAACGGGAAGACAGATCTCGCTGCGGTACGGAGGCATATCCTGCATGCGCAACAGGTGCTTAGAACGATTGTCCAGGTCCATAAACATACCGGAGGCGGCCTTATCACCCTCAAGGTCCTGTTGAATCGACAAGCGACAGGCACGCGACTCGCGAAGAACATACGTCGGAATGCCAGCGCCATACGGCAAAAACTCGGGCAGGTAGCTGTCGTACAGCTCCTTGGAAACACCGCGTAGCTTAAAACCGCCGCTCTCAGAAAAATAGATAGCGGCACCCGAAGCATCGAGCGTTCCTACAAGCTGGTTCAAAACGGTATCAAGTAGGCTGGGCAGCTCATCGGAGCCCACGGTACTCATAATGACCGAGAGCGTGCCAGAGAGGCGCTTGTTCGCCACTCTAAGCTCCGAAAGAGCACGCTTGAGCTGACGGTCGTGCGAATACTGTTCTTCGATGCTATGGAGCGCCACCAGGACACGTGGCGCGCGGCACCCAAAGATGCGTGGAGGCGTAACGGAGCCCGCACGAACCAAGACGGGGATAAAGGAGCCGTCACTCAGCTTGAGCATCAGTTCGTTCTCGGAGCCATCAGTTTCAAATGGCAGACGATGTTCCGTCGCACGTTCAAAAGCTGATGAGTACAGGACGTCTTTAACATCTCCACCGATGACGTCGGCGCGTTCCTCGCACATCAAACCAAGTAAGCGATTATTCACATGCAGAATGGTTCCGTCGAGCTCACAGATGATGACAGCATCGCTCGTGATCTCGACTAGTTGGGCAACGTCTGCCCACTCGTTGCGTTCAAGCGTTTCCATCGTGGACCCCACCGTCTATCGGTAACAAAAAAGCCTCCGAAGAGGCTTCTCAAATGCGATGGTGTCGGAGGCGGGACTTGAACCCGCATGACCAAAAAGCGGTCACTAGCACCTCAAGCTAGCGCGTCTGCCAATTCCGCCACTCCGACATGCTATGTTGTTGATTCGCAGTTCGTTTTGTTGGACCCGCGCGTTCAACGAGGAAGATAATAACCTATGATTCGAGAACTGTGCAAGCACTTTTTTCAAAAAAGTTTACGAATTTGTAAATGCGCTGGTAGATCTATATGTTCGGCCCCGAATCGGTGTTGCCTCCCGGCGCGTCCTCGGGCATGAGCGATATTTTGTTGCGCACTTCGTGCTGCAAAATATCGCT
>URGG01000139.1 GCA_900547345.1 uncultured Collinsella sp.
CCGCCGGTACAGCTCCTACAGGGGGCTCGTGGGGAGCACGTTCGAGAACGTCATCGCGAGGGACTTCGGCGCCGAGGGGCCGTGGCAGAAGCTCGGCACCGACGTCACCGAGTTCAAGGTGGCCGGCGCCAAGGCCTACTGGGCCCCGGTGCTCGACTTCTGCACGAAGGAGATCGTGGCGAGCGACATATCGACCTCGCCGGACCTCGCCCAGCAGCACAGGATGCTCGACCGGCTCCTCGAGGCTCTGCCCGGCGGGGCGGCGCCGACCATGCACTCGGACATGGGCTGGCAGTACCAGCACGAGTCCTACGCCTCCAGGCTGGAGGGGGCGGGCATCACCCAGAGCATGTCGCGTAAGGGGAACTGCATCGACAACGCCGCCACCGAGCAGCTCTTCGGCCACGTGAAGGACGAGTTCTACCGCGGCAGGGAGTGGGGCAGCTTCGGGGACTTCAAGCGCGACCTGGAGGAGTACATAGCCCATTGGAACACGCGGCGCAGGCAGGTAAGATTGAAGGGCCTGACGCCGGAGGAGTTCCGGAACCGGGCCCTTGCGGCGTAGTCGCTATTTATTCAGTCCAAGTTTCGGGACGCAGTTCACAGGCACCTTTGTGGTGGTTTTGGCCACGGCAGAGCCGCTAGAGTCCGGCAGGCCAGCGACAGGCGGCCAAGTCGACGTGCATGTCGTCCTTAAACGCCACACCCTCCCCTAGCAAAAGCTCACGTTGAGCATCGGGGCCGCCAAAGGCAAAGCCTTCGCAAATGCGACCGTCGGCAAACACCACACGATGGCAGGGAATCTGGCCGGGGCGCGGATTACTATGCAGGGCATACCCCACGTACCGCGCACTTCGTGGACGACCGGCAAGCAGCGCCACCTGACCGTAGGTGGCGACCATCCCCTCGGGAATCTGCTCGACCACCTCGTACACCCGTTCAAAAAAGCCCTCAGACGCCATTGCTCGCTCCCTTCCACCCGGAAAAGCATAAACCACCACAAAGGTGCCTGTCCCCTTTGTGGTGGTTTATGGCAGGTCGATTAGTTGGCGGGCTGGAAGAAGGCTACTGCTACGGCGCCGGGGCCAACGTGGGTACCGATGGTGGCGCCGATGGTGTGAACGGGCAACACGCCCTCGGTGTGGCCAGCCCAAAGTGCCGCACTGTCCTCGATATACTTCTTGAGCACCGCATCCGAAAGACCCGTATAGCCGAGCGCCAGCGGCATGGAAAAGTCGATGCCGCCCGCCTTTTCGACCTTTTGGTTCAGCAAGTTGCGGCCGTTCTTGGAACCGCGCGCCTTGCCCAGCTGCACGATCAGACCGTCCTCGACAGCCACCACAGGCTTTACGTTGAGCAGCGTGCCCACGGCGCCGGCCGCAGCAGACAGACGACCGCCACGCACCAGGTACTCCAGCGTCTCGAGCAGGCCGATAACCACCACACGGTCGCGCACGGCCTCGACAGCCGCCGCGATCTGAGATGCACTGTGGCCCTCGTCCACCAAGCGCAGCGCATACTCGACCAGGACGCGCTCGCCCAGGGTGACGTTGTTGCTGTCTACCACGAACACGTCGCCACCTGGCCCCTCGGCAAGTGCGGTACGGGCACTCTGATTGGTGCCTGATAGCTTAGCGCCCACGGTAATAATCACGGCCTCGTCGCCGGCCTCACGCGCCTCGGCGATGGCCTGCGAAAACGCGTACGGGTTGACCTGGCCGGTCTTGGGCAGCTCATCGCGCTCCACGAGCATCTCGTAAAAGCGCTGGTGATCGATGTCGATGCCATCCATGTACACATCGGTGCCAAAGGTGACGGACAGCGGCAAAACGGCCAGTGCCGGGTGCTCCGCCGGCGACATATCGCTTGCGGAATCGGTAATAATGCGGACGGACATAGCGAATCCTTTCTTGCGCAGGTCCCGCGCAGGGAATTTTGACAGCAAGGCCCCGGCACGGTATACGCGCTCAAACAGGACTATGCAGTTGTTAATTGGAAGCAAAAGCCTTGGCGGCCCTACAGCTCGCGCAGGGTGTCGAGAATCGTGCGCAGCGACGCATACATCTGCTCGCGCTGCTCCACACCCATAGCCTTACCGGTGGTATCGAGCACTTCGTGGATGATGCGGTCGGCCTCGGTCATGCTCTCGCCGCCCAGAGCGGTCAGGCGCACCGGAGCACGATACTTAACGGCGGCATCGCCCGAATCGTCGACCTCGACGTAGCCGCCCTCCTCCAGATGCGCGAGCGTACGCGAGACGGCGGCGCGGGTCACGCCTGCCATGCGAGCCAGGTCAGCGCCAGTCAGGCCTTCCTTGCTGCGCTCAAGATAGTACAGGCACATAACGTCGGAGCCCTTGAGGCCCAGCCTTGCGCCCTCAGATGTCTTAATGCGCTGGATCTCCTTGTAGAGCCCGCTGATCAGTCCGACAAAGTCCTCGAAACGTGTCTCGTCGTTCTGCTGCATGGGAGACGACCGCCTTTCGCTTGCATAATGCTTACGGGTAAACATCTTAGCCGTATCCAGCGACCGCCGGCCCTGCGTGCCTCATTTGTTGACCCATTAACATAAAAACCACCACAAAGGGGACAGGCACCTTTGTGGTGGTTTGGGGCATCAATAGGTTCTAGGCGCCGCTACAGCTCCACGCAAGGATTGTCGCGGGTCACAAGCGTCTTAATGACAACCGTCGCTCCCAGATAGCGCTCAAGCAGCTCGGCTAAGCGATCGATCGCAGCCTGGCAATCCCCCATCCGCTCGGGCTCCACGCACTCAATCGCCAAGAATGCATCGGCCGAATCGTCGGACAGCGCCGTGCGAACGCCGTCGCGCCAGTTCCAGCAGCGGCACACGGCGCCCGCATCGTCGATGTAGGCGAGCTCGCCGGGCAGCGTCGGATCGTCCGCCTCCTCGCCAAGCGGCAAGAACGCATCGCCACCGTCGGTCACCTTCAAGCGAAGGTCTCCCTCGATCGCATACAGATCCTCGCCTCCCACGGGCAGCGCGTAGGTCAGCGACACCGTGTTGTAAATATCCACCGCGGGCGTAATGTGGCCCACCGGCTTGCCTTTGAGCACGCGTTTGAGCAAGTTCTCGATCGAGCAGCGCGCGCCTTTCTTGGTCTTGAACAGACGATAGGCCTCGCGCCATGCCTTGACCGGTGCGTTCTCGCTGATAGTGTCGCTGGTCAGATGACGCTCCGCATCGATATTGGCGCGGTCGAGCAACGCCGCAATCGCATCCACGTCCTCTTGAGGAATCTGAGCCGCGGGCTTCATGCCCTCCACGACCACAACACCGACCGCTGCCTGCGGAAACAGCTCCCAGAATGAATCCTCGGCAATAAAGCTCTTCATACGTTCTCCCTTCATTGTGCGCGCCCGAGTGAGGGCACCTAAACAAAAAGCGCCCTTACAACGGCCACCTTCAAAGTCCTACGGTGCCGTCACAAGAACGCTTGCGCTGTCCCCATCCGGAGAAGGGGACGATATGTCAGGCGTATTGTAACCCGAGTCATCCACGCGAGCAAAACCACCGCAAAGGTGCCTGTCCCCTTTGTGGTGCCTTGATTATCGACTTCATCCGAACACTTCCCACATTCATCCGAACATGTGCGGGTGAATGTGGGAACCCGATACCCTGAGGGCCGGATCGGCCGGGCCCGGG
>URGG01000140.1 GCA_900547345.1 uncultured Collinsella sp.
AAGGGGCGCTGACGCGGCCCTCCCTCTTACACCACAAAAATTCGCGCGATCTCCGTTGTTCCCCACGTCGCGATTTTCTATTCAACAGGTGTAGAACATTGCAGCCCTGTTCGTTATTGCCTACGTTTTAGGTTAGATTTTCCTAAGAACAATTGCCCGAAATTGGGGGTCCCTATGAACGAAACAGTTCCCGCGGCGCCGTCGAGCGCGGAGTCGATGGCAAAGCAAGGTTGCGAAAAGCTCGGCCTGGACACGTTTGACGCGCTGGTCCGCCGCGCCCGCACGTGCCGCCGATTTGACGAGTCCATGCGCGTGCCGCGCGAGTTTTTGCTCGAGCTGGCGGAACTGGCGCACCTGGCTCCGTGTGGTGCCAATGCTCAGCGTCTTCGTTTTCATGTGGTGAGCGGTTCCGAGGACTGCGCTCGCGTGTTTGACGAGCTTGCATGGGCCGGTGCGCTCAAGGATTGGCCGGGTCCTGCCGAGGGCGAGCGCCCGACCGGCTACATCGCGATTCTGGCCGAGCGCGCCGTTCCGGGCAAGCCCGCCGCTCCCATTACCGAGGTCGACACGGGTATTGCCGCGCAGACGATGATGCTCGCCGCCCGCAGCGCCACGCCCGAGGTGGCCGCCTGCATGTTCAAGGCCTTTACGCCCCACGCGATCGATGCCATGGGGCTCGATAACGACAAGTATGAGCTCAAGCTGATCATGGCGTTTGGCGTTCCGGCCGAAACGCAGGTGCTCGATGCGATCGATTCCAACCCCGATGGCTCCATCAATTATTGGCGCGACGAGGCACAGGTGCACCACGTACCCAAGCGTTTGCTCGCCGACGTACTGCTGTAGTTGAGCGTCACCGCGGTGTGATCCGGCGGTAAACCACCACAAAGGTACCTGTCCCCTTTGCGGTGGTGCGAGAGGAGGGCGTGTGGCAGATTTGTATTTGGTGCGGCATGGGCAGACTGAGCTCAACGTGCAGAACATTTTGCAGGGTGGGCACGATTCGCCGCTTACGGCGCGCGGGCGCGAGCAGGCGCTGGCGACGCGCGCGGCGTTTGAGGCGCGTGGCGTGACCTTTGACCGTGTGTATTCCTCTCCGTTGGGCCGGGCGCGGCGTACGGCTGAGCTAATTGCTGGCGAGGGCTGCTCGATAGAGCTGGTCGATGACCTACGCGAGTGGCATTTGGGCTCGCTGGAGGGCACATCAAATCGCGAGATGCCGCCGCAGCCCTGGGGCGATTATCCGGTTGCCTTTGGTGGCGAGTCGGAAAGTGAGCTTCGCACACGTATGGTCGCGGTGCTGTCCCGCATCATGGCCAGGCCGCAGCACGACTGCGTGCTGGCGGTTTCCCACGGCTCAGCCTGCCAGGAGTTTCTTGAGTATGTGACTGGCGGGGGAGAGCTGCCTGACAACGGTGCCGTGCTTCATTTTGGCTATTGCGACGGGGCGTTTTCGCTCTTGGGTTGGTAACGAACGAAAGGACCCCTATGAATAAAGATCTGTATCTGGTCCGTCATGGACAGACGATATTCAACCTCAAGCGTATCATTCAGGGGTGGAGTGACTCGCCGCTTACGCAGTTGGGTTGCGACCAGGCGGCGCGCGCCGGCATGTTTTTACGTGCGCGCGGCATTGAGCCCGATCATGCCTACACCTCCACGCTTCATCGCACCGAGCAGACTATCGCCAACTTGTGGCCGGGCTTGGCGTACGAGCGCCTGGACGGCCTGCGTGAGTGGTTCTTTGGCGACTTTGAGGCCGAGCGCGTGATGCTTATGCCCGAGCGCCCGTGGCGCGATTTCTATCGTCAATTTGGCGGCGAGGGCCAGATCCAGGTGCGCGAGCGCATGGTGGCGACGCTGACCGAGCTTATGCAGCGTCCGGACCACGAGTGCGTGCTCGCGGTGAGCCACGGCTCGGCCATCAAGGAGTTCATGGACCATACCAAGGGCGCGGCGGCCGATGAACGCGATCGCGTTCCGGGCAACTGCTCGGTGCTGCACTTTGCGTTTGACGACGAATCCGACACGTTTGAGCTGGTCGAAGTCTTTACGCAGGAGGATTACGCGCGCGAGCTGGGGCTTGAACCGCTCGTGGCTACTGCGGGTCCGCAGCGCGGATAACGCGAGTGCGACGGCACGGGTCGCCGGCATACTTCTCGACGCAAAAGGGGCGGAGATGCATGTACCTGCTGCATCTCCGCCCCCTGTTTGTTGAGCTGCCGATTTTTGTGCTGGGCGGTCTGGTCTTGCTAGAACCGCGCGACCTGGTGCGTGAGCAGACCTGTCGGAACTTGCGGCGCGGCGCCGCTGACCTGCGCGGCGGGGAAGAGCACGGCAACGGTAAAGTTGAACGGCTCCTTGCCGGTGTACGTTCCGGCGGCACGGGCCTCATCGGCCAGCAGCTGCGACGCCCCGGTCAGAGCGGCGGCGTAGGCGGGGTCGTCGGTCAGTGCCGGCTCCGGTGCTTGGTCGAGCATAGCGCGGATGGCCCCGACGGCGTCCTCGCGCTTGACCTCCCACGCGCGGTGCGTAATGCCTGCGGGGTCGGTAACGGCGTAGAGCGACGCGCCCTCTTTGGCGGCGCCCAGGATGATATCCATGACGGGCGAGGCCTCGTAGGCGAGCGACACGGGGCGCGGCTGCACCTTGAGCTCGGCGATCGCGCGTGCGGCGGCGGCCACGTCGGCGCTGGCATCGCCCTTGCCGCCCGCAAGGACACTCGTCGGGCAAATCGCCACGACACCCGTCACGCGTCCCGGCTCGCCCGAGCATTCGTACACGTAATACGCCGCACCCGGGTCCTTGAGCATCAGGCCATCGGCAAGGGCTCCGCGCAGAGCATCGTTGCCGCTCAGGATACTGCCCATTGCAGGCAGCGCCTCGAGCACACGGTCCTGAGCCGGGCGGATGCAGGGAAACGGAAGTGCTTTCATGGGCGGTCCTAACGCACGAGTCGGTTTGTTCGCGGCTTATTATGCCCCAACTTGGCCGCTCGCGTCCCAGAGCACGTTATCGGCGAGCGCGATTAGCACCTGCTGACAACGAACGATATCGGCGTGGGGCACATATTCGTTGGGCTTGTGCGCGAGCGCGAGCGACCCGGGGCCGTAGCTCATGCAATTGCGATTACCTGTCTTGCCGGCAATGACGGCGGTGTCGGTGTAGCCGGTAAAGAAGCCGACGGTCGTGTCCGCGTCCGTCACGTCATCGGCGGCACGCTTGAGCGCTGCTAGAAGGGGGGAGTTTGGGTCGCGCTCGATGGCGGGGCGGTCGCCCGTCACGGTGTAGCTGCCATGGCAACCGGGAACGGCGGCTTCGGCGACGGCGATGGCCTGCTCTACCATGCGCGTCGCGGCGGCCGTATCGGTCGGCGGGGTCAGGCGCATGTCGACCCAGACTTTGGCGCGGTCGGGTACGACATAGGGACGGTAGCCACCTTCGATCTGTCCAAACGTGATGGTCGAAGATCCCAGCTCATCGTGCACGGGCAGCGCCACAAACGCGCGACGGAGCGAACACACGACCTCGGCCATGGCGGCGACGGCATCCGCGCCCTTCCA
>URGG01000141.1 GCA_900547345.1 uncultured Collinsella sp.
GAACGGCCTCCCCCCCCGCCGTATCCGCGGAACACGCCAGGCCTCGCGCTCACTCGAGCTGCTGCGTCTGCGCGTCGATCCCATGCACGAGCGCTATTCGGCCCTGCTGGAGCGCGCGTCGGATTGGGCCGCGCGTCTGCGTGACCAGGCTTCGCTCGAGGAGGCGGACTCGGCCTCGCTCAAGAAGACCATCGAGGACGCCAAGGCCGAGGTCTCCCGCGCCAAGGAGCGGGTCGATGCCGCCACGGCGACGCAAAACGAGTTCAAGGTCGCACGTGGCAAGCTCGAGGTGCAGGTGGAGGCTGCCATCAAGGCCATTACCGCCGATGGCACCACGGTACTCGAGGAAGCGCTCATGCTTCCCGCGCCCACCGACCGCGATGCCGCCGAGCGCGAGCTCAACCAGCTCGTGCGCCAGATCAACAACCTGGGTCCTGTGAACCAAGTCGCCATGGAGGAGTACGAGCAGCTCAAGCGCCGTGCCGATTACATCGAGGAACAGCTGGCCGATCTGGAGAGCGCGCGCAAGGCACTCACTAAGATCACCGTGGCGATCGACCGTAAGATGCGTAAGGCGTTCCTGGTGACCTTTGAGAAGGTCGATGCGAACTTCCGCGAGATCTTCGCCATGCTGTTCCCGGGTGGCCAGGCACATCTGGAGATGACCGACCCCGAGCATCCGGCCGAGACGGGCATTGAGGTCGTGGCGCAGCCGCGCGGCAAGCGCATCACCAAGATGATGCTCATGTCGGGCGGCGAGAAGAGCCTGACGGCGCTCGCCCTGCTCTTTGCCGTATACCGTACGCGCACGGTGCCGTTCTATGTGCTGGACGAGGTCGAGGCGGCGCTCGACGACGCCAACCTGTCCAAGCTCATCGGCGCCCTCGATGTGCTGCGTTCCGATACGCAGCTCTTGGTAATCTCGCATCAGCGCCGTACTATGGAGGATGCTGACGTTCTCTACGGCGTCTCGATGCAAGCCGACGGCGTCAGTCGCGTCGTCTCGCAAAAACTCGATCGCGAAACCGGAAAGGTCGTGAATGCATAATGGGATTCTTTGACGCTCTCTCGCGCGGACTTGAGCGCAGTCGCGAGGCCCTTAACGAGGTCTTCTACTTTGGCGGTGAGGTCGACGAGGATTTTTGGGAGGACCTTGAGGACACCCTCGTTATGGGTGACATGGGTGCCGAGGTCGCCATTCAGGTCTCCGATGACCTGCGCGACGCCGCTGCCAAGAAGAACCTCAAGACCGCCCCGCAGCTTCGCCGCGCCCTGGCCGAGCAGCTTGAGGGCCATTTTGTGCCTGTTGAGCGCGACCCGTTTTCCGATACGCCGAGCTGCGTGCTGTTTGTCGGCATCAACGGTGCCGGCAAGACCACCACGGTCGGCAAGATTGCGAGCGCCATGGCCGCCTGCGGCAAGAACGTGGTGATCGGATCGGCCGACACCTTCCGTGCCGCCGCCATCGAGCAGCTCGATGTGTGGGGCCAGCGTGCCGGCGTACCGGTTATCAAGCGTGACCGCGGCTCCGATCCGGCGAGCGTGTGCTATGACGTGCTCGACGAGGCCGATAAGCGCGGCAGCGACCTGGTGCTCATCGATACCGCCGGCCGTTTGCACACGAGCCCCGAGCTCATGCGTGAGCTCGCCAAGGTGGTCAATGTGACCCGTAAGCGCGCCGCCAATATGGCCGCCGGTCCCATGCCGGTCTCGGTCGTGCTTGTGATCGATGCCGCCACTGGTCAGAACGGTCTGAACCAGGCGCTCGAGTTTAACGAGGCACTGGGCCTGGACGGTATTATCATGACTAAGCTCGACGGCACGGCTAAGGGCGGTATCGCCATGGCCGTGGCCGAGAAACTCAAGCTCCCGATCCTGCGCATCGGCGTGGGCGAGCAGGTCGATGACCTGCAGGAGGTTAACGCCAAAGATTTCTGCCGCGCCCTGGTGGGCGAGTCCAACTAAGGAGTGACTAGTGTTTGATTCCCTGAGCGATCGCCTCAACGACACATTTGACCGCCTGCGCGGTAAGGGTAAGCTGACCGAGGCCGATATTACCTCGGCCATGCGTGATATTCGCATGGCCCTGCTCGAGGCCGACGTTAACTTTAAGGTCGTCAAGGAGTTCGTTGCCAAGACCAAGGAGCGCTGCATGACCGCCGAGGTCATGGAGTCGCTGTCGCCGGCGCAAAACGTCGTCAAGATCGTGCTCGACGAGCTCACCGAGATGCTCGGCTCAACCGAGAGCAAGCTCGTCTTTAGCAACCGTATTCCCAATGTCATCATGCTCGTTGGCCTGCAGGGCTCCGGTAAGACCACGGCGGCCGTAAAGCTGGCCTACCTGCTCAAGAAGCAGGGCCGCTCGCCGCTGCTCGCCGCGTGCGACGTCTACCGTCCCGCCGCTGCCGACCAGCTGGCCACGCTTGGTGGCGAGATCGGCGTGCCGGTCTTCCGCGGTGACGGTGCGCACCCGGTCGACATCGCCAAGGGCGCCATCCAGGAGGCCGTCGACCACCTGCGCGACGTGGTCATTGTCGATACCGCCGGTCGTCTTCAGATTGACGAGCAGATGATGCAGGAGGCCGTCGACATCAAGAAGGCCGTCAAGCCCGACCAGGTGCTGATGGTCGTCGACGCCATGACCGGCCAGGATATCGTCAACGTCGTCTCGACCTTCGCCGATCGCACCGACTTTGACGGTGTGATTATCTCCAAGCTCGACGGTGACGCCCGTGGCGGTGGCGCGCTTTCGGTGCGTCAGGTGACCGGCAAGCCCATCAAGTTTGTGAGCATGGGCGAGAAACCCGATTCGCTTGAGCCGTTCTATCCCGATCGCATGGCCAAGCGCATTCTGGGCATGGGCGATGTCGTAGGTATTATCGAGAAGGCTCAGGAGGCAGCCGATGCCGAGCAGCTCGAGGCTGCCGAGCGTATGCTGCGCGAGGGCTTCACCATGAACGATATGCTCGACCAGATGAAAGCCGTCAAAAAGATGGGCGGCATGAAGGGTATCCTGGGCATGCTCCCCGGTGGTCAGCGTGCACTCAACCAGATGGGCGGCAACCTGGACGAGGGTATCTTCGATAAGAACGAGGCCATCATCATGTCGATGACCAAGGAGGAGCGCCTGCGTCCCTCCATCATCAACGGCCAGCGCCGCGCGCGTATCGCCAAGGGCGCCGGCGTTACCCCCACCGAGGTCAACAGCCTTATGAAGCAGTGGGGCGAGATGAATAAGATGATGGGCCGCATGCGCACGATGGCCAATCAGGCACAGGCCGGCGGCAAGAAGGGCAAAAAGGGCAAGAAGGGCAAGAGGATGCGCATGCCCAATATCCCCGGCCTGGACGCTATGGGTCTGGGCGGCATGGGCGGCCTGGGTACGGGCGGTCCCAAGTCCGATATGGAGCTGCTGCGCCAGATGGAAGCGCAGATGCGTAATAAGAAATAGAGCTGTAATTCCAGCTTGATATGGCAAAGGCCACTCGGAAGCTACCGGGTGGCCTTTGTTGTTGGCTTTGATTGTTGGGTTGCGCTTAGCGTCGCGCCTTGAG
>URGG01000142.1 GCA_900547345.1 uncultured Collinsella sp.
CGGTCTTTCATGCAGCAGGGGCTCTCAATGTTTTTATGTCCTGCTCATATCGTCTCTGCTACCGATTACTCGGTACTAATTTGACAATCATTGGGCCTGTCGCCCCAACGCTTACGCCTCGTTTTCGATGGTGGCGCGGGCACGCTCGGCAGTCAGTTCTGCCAGGCGCTCCTCGTCTACCAGGGTGAGGCCCTTGGTCGGGCACGCCTCGGCACACGCCGGACCGCCGGGACGGTCCACGCACAGGTCGCACTTGAGCACGAAGCTCTTGGTCTGCGAACCCACGCGAACGTCGCCCATCAAGACCGGAACCTGCGTGGTCGCCACACTCACGGCGCCAAAGGGGCAGGCCATGACGCAGCTCTTGCAGCCGATGCAGTTGTCCTCGTTAACACCGATGCGATGGTTCTTTGGATCAAAGAACAAGGCGCCCGTGGGGCAGGCCTTCGCGCACGGGGCATCCTCGCAGTGATGGCAAGCCACCGGTGCGGAAATCTCGTAGGTGCGCGTTACGCGCAAGCGAGGTGCGGCGATGTTGCCGGGAATATCGTGTGCCTCGATGCACGCCGCCATACAGGTTTGGCACCCAATGCAGCGTGAAGAATCAGCCACGACTCGTTTATTGCCCATGTTGTTCACTCCCTCCTGAATCCCATGCCGGAGAGACCCTGTCGACGTTGCCCCGGACCGCCCGTGGTCCGGCATCGGCGTATCGAGCGCATGCGGCGAAACAGGCGCTTCAATAGAGTTCCTCCAACGATATACAGGCTAAATATACGCAGTTGCAGGTGGCAAACTTGAGCATAGGCCCTGCAATACGGGTGTATTGCAGGGGTTTTGGCAGGTTGGAATTATTCTCTAGAAGCTATAAAGGTGAGTGTATTACATGCGTACACCTCTGAGATTTTTACATGCTCTCATTTTGGATGTACTACGCTGTATTCGTGTTAATGGTTATTTACTTGAGTAAAATAAAGTAATGGTTATAAGATTCTATGATGTCGGCACATGCCGCATTTGACCGACTATATTGCACGTTAGCTAAGGGAGGGCAGTGATGTCATCGACGCAAAAACGAGCCATCCTGCAGGTGCGCATTCGCGAAGAGGACAAACAGCATGCCGAGCGCCTCTACGACGCCATGGGCACATCGCTCGCCGAGGCTGTCCGCCTTTTTGTCGCGCAGAGCATTTTGATGCGCAAGCTTCCCTTTCAGCCGGTCGCCGTGCGCTCAAAGGACGGCACCGCCGCCTATGGATCGCTCAAAGCATACGGAGATCCCAATCGCCGCGCCGAGGAGCGCAATGCCTGGATTGAATACCTTGCCACGGAAAGCGACGATTCGATTTTGGGTCCCGAGGAAGTAGATATCCATGAGTAGCACCATCATCGACGAGACCGTCATCCTACGCTACCTGCTCAACGACGACGAAGTTCTGTCACCGCGCGCCGCCAAGGTCATCGCCACGCGCACCGCTCGCGTCTACCCCGAGATCATCACGCGCGTCGTGGTCACGCTGCGCGACGTCTATAAGGTTCCCCGCGCTGAGATTGCTACGGCCATGAGAAGGCTGCTCGATGACGTCATGGTCGACGAGCCCACCGTTGTCGCCCTTGCCGTCAAACTCTTTGGCAAGACCCATATGGACTTTACCGACTGCCTCCTCGCAGCCCGAACCGCCATCTACAACGATGATGTCGTGAGCTTTGGCAAGCCCATCATTCAAGGCATGATCGATTACCGCCGCAAGCGCCAAACCGCTGCCGAAGTCCGCGACCGCGCCGCCGAAGCCCGCAGCCGAAGCACCGACTCCACCATCGACAAACTCCGCCACCAACCCCGCCACTAACCGACAGGCAACGGCATCGCCCGCCCCTCAGCCCCATCCCTTTAATAAGTTGCGGTGAAATAGTTCCTGGATTTAGGCTTATTCGAGCCTTTCAGGAACTATTCCACCGCAACTTTCTGTAAGGGTGGTTTTTAGTGCCGCCGAGGGGCACTAATCAACCGTTTGCCGATATGTTTGGCTCCGACTCATGACTCTGACCTGCCCCGTCAAGCTTTTGGTCAGTTCATGGCAAGGTCTGGCGGACCAAATATGGGATAGCGTAGTGCCATTCACTCCCCCTCGAGACCATGGGGTCGAAAATGAGTCATGATAAACGCTGTTCCAAATCGCAAGCAGAGCTATTCTTCCGGTTATTCGAGGCCCATCATGGCGGGCATCTGTTTGTAGCTACCAAAAAATGGGATGAACGCTGTGCCTACGCGCTCATGCAAAAAGAGATGATTATTCGACTCTACAACCATGTCTACGCTGATCCCGCGTATTGGAATGACCTCGGCGTCGAAGATCGCATCTTTCAATTGGCATCCGCTATTGCGGTCGTTGAACCGGATGCCGTGTTTTGTGGAGCAACGGCGGCACTGCTCTATGGCGTCGGTTCTGCATATTCCCTTCTCGACAAGGTGCAAGTGCTGCTGCCGCGTTCCACCAGACGCGATATGTACGAATTCGTTGAATACCGACGCTGGCGGGCGGGCAACGTATGGCAGCTCGGCCCGTTTACGTTAACGGATCCATATCGCACGGTGGTCGACATCGCCCGAACGAGCGCTTTTCGATATGCACTAGGCTATGTCGACGGGCTGGCTCGTGAGTACGGTGTCGAGCGTGAAGAATTGCGTGCATATGCACAAGCGAACTGCCGCGGACTGCACGGCATTGCGCGCGCATTTAACGTTTTTGAACACATGGATGGCAGATCGGATAACGGTGGAGAATCCGAAGCCCGGGCGGCAATGATTCTGGCGGGAGTTGCCACTCCCGAACTTCAGGTTGAAATCACTCGACCGGGAAACGCCGGCTATTATTTGGCAGATTACGGCTGGCAGATGCCAGACGGCTCTTGGATGCTGGCTGAGCTGCATGGACTAGGCAAGTTTGAGGACGATGCCCAAAATGATCCGGAACATACTGCGGCAAAAACCTATCGAGCTGCCCTCATGCGCGACGCGAACCTGCGTGCCATGGGCCACAACGTCATTCATTTCAAGCTCTCAGACACCTACGATGTCAAAGCGTTCGGCTCCATGATGCGCGGCTACGGCATACCAACCACAAAGCCCTACGCAGACTCCTGACCGGCTGCCCTCATCTTCTCGACAACAGAACCCATCATCGACCCAGCCCGCTCGGTCTCAATAAGTTGCGGTGAAATAGTTCCTGGATAACAGCTTTTGTGGCTAATCCAGGATCTATTTCACCGCAACTTAGGAGGGGATGTGGGGTCTCCGTCATGTATACGAAAATGGCTCTGGTCCCAAAAGGAATCAGAGCCATTCATCTATCTTATGGAGCGGGCGACGGGAATCGAACCCGCGTCATCAGCTTGGAAGGCTGGGGTTCTACCATTGAACTACGCCCGCAAGATATGGTCGGGACGACAGGATTTGAACCTGCGACATCCTGCTC
>URGG01000143.1 GCA_900547345.1 uncultured Collinsella sp.
GGCGGCAGGCGCCACGCCGCGCTCGCGCGGGGCGGCAGCCGCTGCCAGGTCATGAACGAACACGCAAGGCTGCGTATTCTCGGTCTGCGAGAGCTCCTCCTTGGAGGCGCTCCGGCACTGCTCGCTCGTCCCCGGGCGCACCTCATCGGCAATGGCGAACACCTCGGCGGCCGCCGGCGATGTCTCGATCAGATCGACGCCCATCGCGGGGTGCTGGGCACCCTGGCCGGCAAACAAAAACGCTACGCCACCCATGCGCACGCACCCTTCAGGACGTGCTCGGCGCCATCGACCAGGTCGTCAACGATTTCGCGTGCGCTCTTGCGCTCGTTGACCATGCCGGCAATCTGTCCACACAAAAACGAACCCTCTTCGTAGTTGCCGTCCTTGGCGGCCTTACGCAGCGCACCGGTTCCCATAGCACCGAGCTCCTCGGCACTCGCGCCGGAACCCTCGCTCTTGGCATAGGCGTTGGTGAAGGGGCTCTTGAGGGCGCGCACTGGATGTCCCGTCGAGCGACCGGTCGCACGCGTCGAAGTGTCGTTGGCCTTCAGGACCATCTCTTTGTACTGCTCCGAGACGGTGCACTCGTCTGCGACCAGAAAGCGCGTACCCACTTGCACGCCTTCGGCGCCCAGCATAAAGGCGGCCGCCACGCCGCGGCCGTCGGCAATACCGCCGGCGGCCACGACGGGAATGTCAACCGCATCGACGACCTGCGGCACCAGTGCCATCGTCGAGGTCTCGCCAATATGGCCGCCCGATTCGGTACCCTCGGCAACAACCGCCGTGGCTCCACGACGTGCCACGAGGCGCGCCAGCGCCACCGAGGCAACGACCGGGATGACCTTGATGCCCGCCTCGTTCCACGCCTTCATGTACTTGGCGGGATTGCCGGCGCCCGTCACGACGACCGGCACTCGCTCGTCAATCACGACCTGCGCGACCTCGTCGGCAAACGGGCTCATGAGCATGACGTTGACGCCAAAGGGCTTATCCGTCTTGGCGCGCAGCTCATGAATCTGGTCGCGAAGCCAGTTGGCGTCGGCGTTCATGGCCGCGATGATGCCTAAGCCACCCGCCTCGGACACTGCGGACGCCAGCGAGGCATCGGCAATCCAGGCCATACCGCCCTGGAACACGGGCTTTTCGATGCCGAGCAGATCGCAGAGAGGAGTCTTGAGCATCTCTACTTCTCCAATGCCGCCTCGACCGTATCGGCGAACTCGCCGACCGTCTTGGGGTTCTCCTCGGTATCGAGCTGGATGCCAAACTCGTCCTCGACGGCAACGAGGATCTCGACGGTGCCCAGGCTGTCGAGACCAATCTCCTCGAGCGTGGACTCGGGCTTCATCTCGACATCGTCAAGACCGGCGGTCTCGCGGATAACGTCGCAAACGCGCTCGAAGGTCTTCTGATCTGCCATGGTAGTTCTCCTTTGTTTGTGCCCTAGGGGCGTTTTTATTTCCTATGTGCGACTACTTCCAACGAAGCAGATAGCCACCTATATCCAGACCGGCGCCAAATCCAACCAAGGCGATGGTGTCGCCTGTGTGAAGTGCACCGGCGTTTGCCAGCCGGTCGAGGGCAAGCGGAATGCATGCGCTCGAAATGTTGCCGGTCTCGCGCAACGTGCGAACCACGCGCTCGTCCGGCACGCCCAGGCGCTTGACCGCTTGGCTCAGGATTCGTTCGTTAGCCTGATGGAATACAAAATGATCGATGTCCTCGACCGAAATGCCCGCATCGATCGCAAGCTTATGGACCGTGTCGCAGATGGCGTTGACGCCGAACTTGAACACGCGGCGGCCATTCATGGACAGCACGCTTGCGCTATCTGCGAAAGCCTTAAACGGCGAGGTGCCGACCAGACCGGGAACGCGCAACGTCTCGACGTCGGGCGCCGTCGAAAGCTCAACGGCAAGGGGGCTGTCTCCCCCAGCCTCAATCACTGCAGCGCCTGCCCCATCGCCAAAGAGCACGCAGGTGGCACGGTCGGTCCAGTCGAGCGCGCGCGTCATCTGCTCGGCAGCAACGACAAGCGCGCGCTCGGCACGGCCGCGGGCGATATAGCCCTCGGCGATATCGAGCGCAAATACGAAGCCGGCGCAGGCCGCCGAGACATCGAAGGCAGGGCACGTCGCACCTAGTCGCTCAGCAACGGCACACGCCTCAGCGGGAACAAGGTGGTCACCCGTCGTCGTCGAGCAGACGATCAGATCCAGCTGGCTCGCGTCGATTCCGGACACCTGGAGTGCCCGCTCGCTCGCCGCTACGGCAAGGTCGTCAAGTGACTCGGTGGTGCAGACGTGGCGGCTCTTGATACCGGTGCGGGTAAAAATCCACTCATCCGAGGTATCGAGGAACTCAGACAGCTCGTCATTGGAAACACTGCGCTCAGGAAGCGCCGAGCCTGTTCCAAGAATCGTGAAACCCATCACTAGCCTCCTTTGAGTTGTTGACGTGTTTACATCGACCAAGAGAGGATAGCGCATTTTAGTCGTTGTTGACGTGTTAACATTAAATTGTCAAAATGCGACAAAAGCTTCACATTGTGTCTATCTCTCGACACCATTACGCGATTGCCTTATTAACTTAGGAGGTAGCAACCGTTATGGATGCCAAATTAACGATAGTCGACGTAACCGGATCGACCAACGATGACCTGCTCGAAGCAGGAAAACAGGGAGCGCCACACGGCACAGGACTTGCCGCCCGCGCGCAAACGGCAGGACGCGGCCGGCGCGGCCACAAGTGGGATTCAACCGCCGGCAACCTATTGCTTTCGATTGTCCTGCGTCCATGCGTTAATCCTGCAAAGTTCTCTGGTCTTGCCGCCGTCAGCGGCCTAGCGGTGCTCGAGGCACTCGAAAAACAGGGTCTTGCAAACGAGATTCGCCTCAAATGGCCCAACGACCTTGTCGCGCGAGGACGCAAGCTCGGCGGCATTCTGGTCGAGGCCGCACGCGATAACGAAGGCAAACCTTTCGCCGTCTGCGGCATTGGCGTCAATGTGAACTATGTGCCTTCGGAGGTTCCCGATGGCGGCCTGCCGGCAATTGGCCTGTCAGACCTCAACGAGAGCGTTCCCGCCGTCGACATGCTCCTCGATGAGGTCTATCACGCAGTTATAGACGCTGCAGATGCCTGGGCAGAGCGCCTCAACGCCAAGGAAGAAGATGCCGATCCGCTCGCGCCCGTCCACGACGAATATATCGCTCACCTTAATTGGATCGGGGAGCGCGTTATCGCCCGCTCCCCCGCTGGGGACGAGCTGGCGCGTGGCATCTTTCAAACGGTCGATGGCTTTGGTCGCGCGTGCATCGAAACGGAAGACGGCTTTCGATCCTTCCATTTTGAGGAGGCATCGCTGCGTCCCTTGAGCGAATAGGGCGCCGCAACCACCTACTCGGCAGCATTACCCCGCAGTCCAAGCCATCATTCAAAACA
>URGG01000144.1 GCA_900547345.1 uncultured Collinsella sp.
CGGGTGCCCTACCGGGAGTAGCCCCGACGGTTGACAAAACTATAGGAACACCCAATGACTAGTCAAAAATGGGCCATCTGTCCCAGTTGTGGAGACTCGTTGAGCCGTCTGGGTATCGTGAAAGATCGCGCACTCCCCCATCATCAAAAGTGACACACGCTACCTGTTGATGGGAGGCAGCCATGGGCTTCTTTGACAAGATGTTCGAGAAGAAAGAGTGCGCGATTTGCGGTACCGAGCTGGGACTTTTGGGAAAGACCAAGATCAGCGAAGGCTACCTGTGCAAAGAGTGTGCCGGCAAGCTCTCCCCCTACTTCCACGGCTATCGCTCCAGCACCGCGGACGATATCCGCGAGCAACTCGCCTACCGCGAGGCCAATGCCGAGCGCCTGGCGTCATTCAACCCTACGCGCACGCTCTCTGCCGGGCGCACCAACATCATGCTCGACGAAGACGCGGGCCTGCTGATCATCACTTCGCAGAGCCGCTGGCGCGACGCCAATCCCGACATCATCGAGTTCTCGCAGGTACTCGGCTGCGATATGGATATTGACGAGCACCGCACCGAGATCTATCGCGAGACCAAAGACGGTGAGCGCGAGAGCTACAACCCGCCGCGCTACGACCTGGATTACGACTTTAATCTGACCATTCACGTCAACACGCCGTACTTTACCGAGATCAACCTGCGCGCGAACGACTCCACCATCGATCAGCGCGGTTCCATCGAGTACCGCGAGGCCAAGCGCCAGGCAACCGAGGTCCGCGACGCGCTGGTGCAGCTGCGCCAGGAGACACGCGACAGCGTCGTGGCCGCTAAGGCCCCCAAGACCGCGGTCACCTGCCCCTTCTGCGGTGCAACCACCATTCCCGATGCCAGTGGGCGCTGCGAATACTGCGGCGGCGCCATCGGCGCATAGCCTCCGGCACGGAAAGGACCGATCATGGCCTTCGAGAGTGTCAACTATCAGTGCCCCGCGTGTGGCGGTCCCCTTCACTTTGCCAGTGCCGAGCAAAAGCTCGTCTGCGACTACTGCGATTCGCGTTTTGAAGTCGAAGAAGTCGAGGCTCTCTATCGCGAGCGCCAGGACAAGGCAGATGCCAAAGCCGATGCGGCAGCCGCAACGCCCAAGCCCGTCGCCGACGACGCGGTGCAGGAGCTCGCCCAAAACGCCGGCTATATTTGCTCGTCGTGTGGCGCCGAACTGATCTCGGACGGCACCGTCGCCGTCACCACCTGTCCGTACTGCGGCAACCCCGCCGTGGCACCCGGCCAGCTCTCGGGCGACTTCTCACCCGACCTGGTGATTCCGTTTAAGCTCGGGCGCGACGATGTCATGGCCGCGCTCAAAGACCACTACAAGGGCAAAATCCTGCTGCCCAAGAGCTTTGTCACCGGCAACCACATCGACGAGGTCCAAGGTGTCTACGTGCCGTTTTGGCTCTACGGCGCCCGCGTTGACGGCGAAGTGTACTTTGACGCGACCAACGAGACCGTGACCGAGGAATCCGACCGCACCGTCACGACCACCGACCACTACGATGCCTACCGCAAGGGAAATATCTCGTTTAAGCGCGTGCCCGTCGACGGATCGTCCAAGATGCCCGACGGCCACATGGACGCCATCGAGCCGTTTGACTACGACGCGCTGCGCCCGTTCTCGGTCGCGTATATGCCCGGCTACATCGCCAACCGCTATGACGAGGATTGCGAAACCTGCAAGGCGCGCGCCGAGCGCCGCATGGAAGAAAGCACGATCTCGGCCCTGCGCGAGACCGTCGTCGACGAATATGACGATGCCACGGTCGAAAGCAAGCAGCTCGACTACACCTGGGAAAACAGCGATTATGCCCTGTTCCCCGTGTGGATGCTCTCCACCTCGTGGAACGGCAAGAGTTACCTGTTTGCCATGAACGGCCAGACCGGTCGCATGGTCGGCGAGCTCCCCTGCTCCAAGACCAAGCTCGCCATCGCCTCGGTGCTGTTCTTTGTGATCGGGTTTGTCCTCTCCCAGATCCTCTTTAGGGGAGAGAACGCCTTCAATCCGGACTACCTCACCTTCGATGTCGAGGGTATCCTCATCAACATCGTCGCGCCGCTGATCATCGTGATCATTGCAGACGTGCTGCTGGTGGGCCAGCTCAAGACGGCCAACGAGGCCACCCACGCCGATTGCTACTGCGGCGAGCTCGACCTGACCGAGAAGCACGACACCTTCAGCCACACCGAGACCACCGTTGTCATGAAGGACAACAAGGACGATTAGCCATTCTGACCAATACCACCCGGCCTTTGACGAGAAAGGAAGATCACCATGGGACTCTTGAAAGCTGGATTGGGAGCTGCCGGCGGCGTCATGGCCGACCAGTGGAAGGAATTTATCTATTGCGAATCGATGCCCGCTGACGTCTTGGCCTGCAAGGGCAGCAAGCGCACCGGCGGCCGCAGCTCCAACACGCGCGGCGAGGACAACGTCATCTCAAACGGCTCCGTCATCGCCGTCAACGACGGCCAGGGCATGCTCGTGGTGCAAAACGGCAAGATCATCGAGGTCGCGCTGGAGCCTGGCGAGTTTGTCTTTGACACCGGCAGCGAGCCGAGCGTCTTTAGCGGCAATCTGGGCGACTCCATCAAGGAGACGTTCGCCAATATCGGCAGCCGCTTTACCTTTGGCGGCGACGCAGGCAAGGACCAGCGCGTCTACTTCATCAACACCAAGGAGATCATCGGTAACAAGTACGGCACCGCCTCGCCCGTGCCTTTCCGCGTGGTCGATAACAATATCGGTCTGGATGTCGACATCTCCGTTCGCTGCAACGGCGAGTATTCGTACCGCATCACCAACCCGCTGCTGTTCTACACCAACGTGTGCGGCAACGTGACCGATAGCTATACGCGCGATAAGATCGACAGCCAGCTTAAGTCCGAGCTGCTCACCGCTCTGCAGCCCGCCTTTGCCAAGATCTCGGAGATGGGCATCCGCTACAGCGCCATTCCCGGCCACACCATCGAGCTCGCCCGCGCGCTCAACGAGGTCCTCTCGGCCGACTGGCGCGACCTGCGCGGCGTCGAGATCGTGAGCTTTGGCGTCAACTCCATCGCCGCCTCGCAAGAGGACGAGCAAATGATCAAGGACCTGCAGAAGGCAGCGGTCATGCGCGATCCCACCATGGCAGCCGCCAACATCGCCAGCGCCCAGAGCGATGCGATGCGCGCAGCAGCCGCCAACCCCAACGGCGCGATGGCAGGCTTTATGGGCATGGGCATGGCAGGTGGCATGGGCGGCATGAATGCCAGCCAGCTGTTCGCCGCCGGACAGGCACAGCAGCAGGCTGCCCC
>URGG01000145.1 GCA_900547345.1 uncultured Collinsella sp.
CGGCGGCGCCTCCGCCTCGGCCGATGTCTACCTCGACAAGGTTCGCGAGCACTTTAAGCAGTACGCGCTTTCCGCCTCGCGCGAGACGCCCATTAAGGTCGCTTCGCTCGGCAACGACGCCGGCATCATCGGTGCCGCATACGTAGCCCTGCGCGCCGCCGGAAAATAGCTGGTGCAAGGGGGTCAGGTTACTTTGCACCAACGTGGTGCAAAAGGGACAGCCTTGGCCCCCATACCTGCCACAAAATATGCCGTGGCCCTTCCGTCTGCGAAGGCTCGGCATCGGCGTGCTACCATAGCTACGTCCAAGTACACATATCAAGTGGAGGATATCCATGGCAAACGTTCTTGTCTTTGGTCACCAGAACCCCGATAACGACGCCATCATGAGTGCCGTCGTCCTGTCCCAGCTGCTCAACCAGGTTGAGTATGCCGGCAACACCTACGAGGCCTGCGCCCTTGGTCAGCTTCCGGCCGAGTCCGCCAAGCTGCTCGCCGACGCCGGCATCGCCGAGCCCCGCGTGATCGAATCCATCGAGGCCGGTCAGCTCGTCGTCCTTACCGACCACAACGAGTCTGCCCAGTCCGTCGCCGGCCTTAAGGACGCCACGGTCTTTGGCGTTGTCGATCACCACCGCATCGGCGACTTCGAGACCGCCGGCCCGCTGCACTACATCTGCCTGCCCTGGGGTTCCAGCTGCACCATCGTCACCAAGCTCGCCGGCGTGCTCGGCGTTGAGCTTTCCGACGTCCAGGCCAAGCTGCTGCTCTCGGCCATGATGACCGACACGCTTATGCTCAAGAGCCCCACCACCACCGATGTCGACCGCGCCGTCGCCGCCAAGCTCGGCGAGCAGGTGGGCGTCGACCCGGTCAAGTTTGGCATGGAGGTCTTCCTCACCCGTCCGTCCGGCTCCTTCACCGCAGCCGAGATGGTCGGCAACGACATCAAGATGTTCGAGCCCGCCGGCAAGAAGCTGCTCATCGGCCAGTACGAGACTGTCGACAAGACCCGCGCACTTGGCATGATCGACGAGATTCGCGAGGCCATGCGCGACTACGCCGCCGAGAAGGGCGCTGACGGCATTGTCCTGTGCATCACCGACATCATGGAGGAGGGCTCGCAGGTCCTGCTCGAGGGCGAGACCGAGGCTGCTCAGAAGGGCCTGGGCATTGCCGACGAGCACGACGGCGTCTGGATGCCGGGCGTCCTCTCCCGTAAGAAGCAGGTCGCTGCCCCCATCATGGCCGCCTGCTAGGTTTAGTTGACCAAACGCCACGACCGGATCGCGGACACCCCGCACTCCGGTCGTTTTTTGTACACGGCGCCGCGTCGTCTCTTGGACAGGCGCGCCCGTGCCGTTGAGCAAATAATGTTCAACCTGTGGTTCCGCTTTTCAACCACGCCTGCGTGCTTGTCGTGCAGGGTAGGCTAGATGCAAGCGTAATACGTTAGAGCGCGGCGCCGCCACTTGGGCGGGCCGTGCTTTTTTAAGACGGGAGCTTTCCCGTGAAAGGAGCCGCCCATGGCAGCAACTGAGCAGCTGTTCAACGTTCGTGAGCGCAAGCGCTTTGAACGTCACGACATCTGGGAGCGCATCGCCGAGAACGGCACGATTTCCGCCGCCGTCATGGTCTTCGCCGCCATCGCCGCCGTCATTTGCGCCAACACCGATGCCTACGAGGCCATCCATCACTTTTTGGAGACCCCGCTGTATGTGGGTCTGGGGCATTTGACGGCTGGCCTCACCGTCGAGCTTTTCGTCAACGACTTCCTCATGGCGATTTTCTTTTTGCTGGTGGGCATTGAGCTCAAATATGAAATGACGGTCGGCGAGCTCAAAAACCCGCGCCAGGCTATGCTTCCCATGCTGGCGGCCGTGGGCGGCGTCGTCGTTCCCGCCTGCATCTATCTGATCTTTAACCATGCCGGCGCGCACAACGGCTGGGCCATTCCCATGGCAACCGATATTGCCTTTGCGCTGGGCGTGCTGTCGCTTTTGGGCAATCGCGTGCCCAACGGCGTGCGTGTGTTCTTCTCGACGCTCGCCATCGCCGACGACCTCATCTCCATCGCCGCCATCGCCATCTTCTACGGTCAGAGCCCCAATCCGTTTTGGTTGGGCGCCGCCGCGCTTGTGACGTGCGCACTCGTGTGGCTCAACAAGACGCAGCACTACCGCCTCGCCCCGTATTCGGTGCTGGGCCTGCTGCTGTGGTTCTGCATGTTCAAGAGCGGCGTGCACGCTACGCTTGCCGGCGTCATCCTGGCCTTCACCATCCCGGCCAAGTGCGGCGTCAAGCTCGATAGCCTCACCGATTGGTTGGGCGAGTGCCTGCCGCTGCTCGATGACCGCTACGACGACGAGGCGCACATCCTGGGCCAGCATGACTTTACCGTCTCGACCACCAAGGTCGAGCGCGTCATGCACCGCGTGACCCCGCCGCTCATCCGCATGGAGCGTCTGATCTCCACGCCGGTCAACTTTGTGATCCTGCCGATCTTTGCGTTCGTCAACGCACAGGTTCGCCTAGTGGGCGTGGACATGAGCACGCTGCTCACCGACCCGGTGACGCTCGGCGTGTACTTTGGCATGCTGCTGGGTAAGCCGATCGGTATCTTTGGCATGACGTTCGCCTTGGTCAAGCTCAAGGCCTGCGAGCTGCCGCGCAATGTCAACTGGCACATGATTGCCGGTGTGGGCATTCTGGGCGGCATCGGCTTTACCATGTCGATTCTCATCAGCGGCCTCGCCTTCCCGACGGCCCAGTTTGAGGTTCTGGCCGCCAAGGCCGCTATTCTCGCCGGCTCTGTCACCGCGGCCGTACTTGGCATGATCTACATGAGCGTGATCTGCAAGCACCCCGCGCCCAAGAACGAGTAGGCGCGTAGAAACAGACGCCAGAGCCTGCTCGAGCGCGTGTAAAACGCGGTTTTGAGTGGTACTTGCGGTGGCGCGCGCAGACGTGGTGTAAGAGCGTCCTGAGGTCCGTCGCTGCAAGTCCCGATGTTACTCCTTCTTGAGACCGCGCCTCTCGACTATCTCGTCCACTATCTCCCTGGCGCGCCGCCCGAGCGCGCGGCGCCTCCCCTCTGTCGGGGCCGGCCTGTCCGCGGGCTCGGCGGAAACCCCGGCGGCCCGCGTGGCGTCGGT
>URGG01000146.1 GCA_900547345.1 uncultured Collinsella sp.
CCCAGACTGCCTCCAAGTCCGCCGCTCAGCCTACCTTTGTAGAGGTTGCCGGCCCTCACGCCCGCGCCCACGCCTATGTGGATGCAATCGATGAGCTGGTAAAAACGTGTGAGGACGCCGCGGTCGACGGCGGTGTCGCGACGTCCGCGGACCCTGTGCGCGTGCTTGTGGTGTCTGCTCGGGCGCCCCAGCTGTTCGGTGAACTCGCTGCCCGTTTGGCGGCACGTCATATTGCGGCCGAGACAACCGAGTTCACGGCGTTTCCCCAGTCCATCGCGGGCAGGCAGTTCACGGCGCTCGCCAATCTGATCGAGCGCATGAAGACCGCCGACGAGGGCACCGCCTCCAAGACCGAGTGGTGGCCCGCGCCGGAGCTTACCGACTGGATTTACAGTCCGCTTTCGGGTGCCGATGCCGCCAGCGCGCGCACCTTCGACAAGAACATGCGCCTGTCGCGCGGCAAGACCACCACGGCCGTCAAGAGCCTGCTACAGAGCGTGCAGGGCCAGGTCAGGGGCACGCGCAAGGCCGCCAGCGATGATAACTGGTTTAAGAGCGTGCCGTGCGTGGTCTCGGACGTGTTCCAAGCGCTATGGCGCGACAAACCCGTGACGGCGCTCAAGGCAATGCTCGCCGTCGCCGAGGCGTTGCCCGATCGCGCCCTTGGAGGCCTTGACGGTCAGGCTCGTCGCCAGGCGGAGACCGCCCTGCTGCGACATGCCATCGACATCCTTATGAACGATGCTCGCGCGCTCGACGTGTCGCAGACGGCGACCGTGCCCGTGCTCGACGGCGTTCGTACCAAGGTGGACACGCGCAGCACCGCATACGATTACGAGACCTACGAGGTCGACCGCGCGCCGCGTGCCCAGGTGCGTTTTGCGTCGCTTGCCGATGCGGCAGCCCTGCGCCCCGCCAGCTACGATGCCGTGCTGTTTACCGACGTCGACCTGGACAGTTATCCGCTCTCACATGAGGAGGGCCCGCTGGCTACGCTGACGGCCGAGCTGGGGCGCAGCGGCGTGACGCTTGAGCCCGCGGCCCTGCTGCGCGTGCGCTTTGGCCGCGCGATGCAGGCGGCACGCGGTCCCGTTGCGCTCAAAACGCACCGCGGGGGTGCTCCCCGGCTGCCGGGTGGACCGAGCTGCGGGCGCACGCCGAGGCCACTGGCGCCGTCAAGGTTGCGTGCGTGGGCGAGGGCGGTATCGTCGCCGATTTTGACCCTGCAGCCGGCGAGGGCATCGGGTGCAAGCGTGTCGCGTGCGAGGCTCCTCAACATTTGAGTGAGGCGGCTGTGCCGTACCTGGTCCTGCGTCGCCGCGATGGCGAGGGCGAGAACGCGCCGCTCGTGCCGCGTCTGACGTCCGCCTCGCAGATTGAGGCGTACTCGATGTGCCCGCTGTGCTGGTTCGTGTCGTATCGCGTGAAGCCCCAGTCCATCGACGCGGGCTTTGGCAACATGGAGAAGGGCAACTTTGTCCACGATGTGCTGGAGCATCTGCATGCCCGCCTGCCCCAGGAGGGCATGGAGCGCGTGACGCCCGAGAATCTGCCGCGCGCTCAGGAGCTGCTGCGCGAGGTCTTTGACGAGACGTTGGCCGAGCACGCCGGCAAGCGAGGCACGGAGGGCCCGCTGGTGCCGCTCTCTGCGGTGGAGGAGCGCCAGGTGGCCGAGATCTTGCCGCAGCTGGAGGGCGTGCTTGCCTACGAGTCCGAGGCACTTGCCCCCTTTGCCCCGCGCTACCTGGAGTTCGCCTTCAACGAGCTCAAGGTCGAGTATGCCGGTTGGCCGCTCGGCGGGCGCATCGACCGCGTGGACGTGGACGCCGAGAATCGTGCCGTGGTGATCGACTACAAGCATCGTACGGGCGTTGAGGAGTTTAAGCTCGCCGACCCTACGGTGCGCGACGAGGAATCGGGCACGGCGCCCATCGATGATCCGCGCTGGTTGCCGCCACATACCCAAACGCTCATCTACGCCCAGGCCATGCGCCGGGCGCTGGATTTGGACACCCGCGCGGCGCTCTACTTTTCGACCAAGGGCGGCAAGCCGGCGTTGCGCGGTGCCGCGAGCGCCGAGCTGCTCGAGGAAGAGCGCGGCGACGGTCGCATCCCGGGCCTTAAGAAAGGTTTCCCCGGCGAGGGCGGCAGCATGGACTTCGACGCCCTGCTCGATCGCGTGGAGGCCGGCATCGCCGAGCGCCTGCGCGAGCTCGAGGCAGGCAACGTTGCCGCCGTCGATCCGACGTCGGCTCAGGCCGCGCATGCGCGCTGCTCGTATAACCACGAAGGAACGTTTGTAAGGAGGGACGTGTAGACCATGGATCTTTCGACTTTGATGCCGCAACAGTTGCAGATCGTCAAAACGCTCGACCGTCCGCTGTTTGTCTCGGCGGGCGCCGGTTCGGGCAAGACCTTTACCCTCACGCGCCGCATCGTCTACGCGCTCTCTCCCGAATCCGGTCCGTTCGTTGAGCATCTGGACCAGGTGCTCGCCATTACCTTTACCAAAGACGCCGCGGCCGAGATCCGTGACCGCGTGCGCCGCGCGCTCATCGACGAGGGCATGGACGAGGAAGCGCTGACCGTCGACGACGCGTGGATCTCGACCATTCACGGCATGTGCTCGCGTATCCTGCGCGCACATGCGTTGGAGCTGGGCATCGATCCCGAGTTCACGGTGCTCACCGATACCGACGAGCTCATGGACCAGGCTGTTGAGCATGTGCTGGCCCGCGCGACGGCGCCCGACGCTGCTCCCGAGCTCGCGGCATCGCTCAAGGCCCTCTACGCCTGGTATCCCATGGCGGGCGAGGGCGGTCCCTTTGGCGCCGGCACCACCATCAAGGGCCTGGTGCGCGAGCTGCTGGAGCTGTCGAGCCAGCTGCCGGGCGGTATGGACGGCGTGGGCGTGGCGCGCGGCAAGGCCGATACCTCGGCCCTCCCCGAGGGCTAACGCTCGGCGTGCCTCCACGG
>URGG01000147.1 GCA_900547345.1 uncultured Collinsella sp.
TCTCTGAGACACTTTACCCTGCTAAAGCTGGCATAACAGCTAGAGCGAACGTCGTACAAAGGCAAGGAAAAATAACATACAAATCGGTGAACGGTAGTTGTTCGCGCTCGCATTTCCTGCGGGTTTGTAAAAAACGCCCTTATGATATAAAAAAAGAAACATATAACAGCCCAGATGGAGAGGGTCGCTATGTTATCCTTCTCAGACGGGTGAAATCTTGGGTTTTGGGTTGTAGTTCCAAGGTGGACAAACGTTTTTCCCTGCACCGACGTGTGGTGAAGAACGGAAGAAGCCGGTAGTGCAAGCCGAACATTCAAGAATTCAATAAGCAGCGGTGTGAGAGAGCGCCGCATTACACGTAACTAGGAGCGTGGTTACACAATGCAGGAGGCATGGGAAGGCTTCAAGGAAGGCATTTGGACGGGAGAGGTTGACGTCCGAGACTTCATCCAGAAGAACTACACCCCCTACGAGGGCGACGAGTCGTTCCTCGTCGGTCCGACCGAGCGTACCAAGGAGCTGTGGGGCGAGGTTCTCGACCTGCTGCTTAAGGAGCGCGAGCAGGGTGGTGTCCTCGATATGGACACCAAGATCGTCACGGGTATCGTGAGCCACCCCGCTGGCTACATCGATAACGCCCACCGCGAGAAGGAGACCATCGTCGGTCTCCAGACTGACAAGCCGCTCAAGCGCGCGCTGCACGTCAACGGTGGTATCCGCATCGCTTGCCAGGCTGCCAGCCAGCACGGCTACAAGGTCGACGAGAACGTTGTTGAGCGCTACACCTTTGAGCGCAAGACCCACAACGCCGGCGTCTTCGATGTTTACACCCCCGAGATGCGTGCTTGCCGCTCGGCTCACATCATCACCGGTCTGCCCGATGGCTATGGCCGCGGCCGCATCATCGGCGACTACCGTCGTGTTGCCCTGTACGGCGTCGACTACCTGATCAAGGACAAGGAGGCCCAGAAGGCTTCCACCCCGACGGTCATGACCGCCGACAACATCCGCGATCGTGAGGAGCTGCAGGAGCAGATCCGCGCCCTCGGCGAGCTCAAGATGATGGCCGAGACCTATGGTTTCGACATTTCCAACCCTGCTACCAACACGCAGGAGGCCATCCAGTGGATGTACTTCGCCTACCTTGCTGCCGTCAAGGAGCAGAACGGCGCCGCTATGTCCATCGGCCGTACCTCTACGTTCATCGACATCTACGCTGAGCGCGACCTTGCCAACGGTACCTTCACCGAGGAGCAGATCCAGGAGTTCGTGGATCACTTCATCATGAAGCTTCGCATGGTCAAGTTTGCCCGTACCCCCGAGTACCAGGCCCTGTTCACCGGCGACCCGCAGTGGGTCACCGAGTCCATCGGCGGCATGGGTGTTGACGGCCGTACGCTCGTTACCAAGATGAGCTACCGCTACCTGCACACGCTCGAGAACATGGGCACCAGCCCCGAGCCCAACATGACCGTTCTGTGGTCGACCCGTCTGCCCGAGAACTTCAAGAAGTTCTGCGCCAAGACTTCTGTTGCCAGCTCCTCGATCCAGTACGAGAACGACGACCTCATGCGCGTTTACCACGGCGACGACTACGGCATCGCCTGCTGCGTGTCCTCCATGCGCATTGGCAAGGAGATGCAGTTCTTCGGCGCCCGCGCCAACCTGGCCAAGTGCCTGCTGTACGCACTCAACGGCGGTGTTGACGAGGTCTCCAAGAAGCAGGTCGGCCCCAAGTATCGCGCCGTCGAGGGCGATACGCTCGATTACGACGACGTTGTGGCCAAGTACAACGACATGATGAAGTGGCTCGCTGGCGTGTACGTCAACTCGCTGAATATCATTCACTACATGCACGACAAGTATTGCTACGAGCGCATCCAGATGGCTCTGCACGACAAGCACGTGCACCGCTGGTTCGCTACGGGCATCGCTGGCCTTTCCGTCGTGGCTGACTCCCTGTCCGCCATCAAGTACGCCAAGGTCCACCCCGTCCGTGACGAGAACGGCATCATCGTCGACTTCGAGACCGAGGGCGAGTTCCCCAAGTACGGTAACGACGACGACCGCGTCGACCAGATCGCTCACGACGTTGTGCACCAGTTCATGGAGTACATCCGCATGAACGACACCTACCGCAACTCCGTGCCCACGACCTCGGTTCTGACCATTACCTCCAACGTCGTGTACGGTAAGAAGACCGGCTCCACGCCCGACGGCCGCAAGGCTGGCCAGCCGTTCGCCCCGGGTGCTAACCCCATGCACAAGCGCGATAGCCACGGCGCCATCGCTTCGCTGTCTTCGGTTTCCAAGCTCCCGTTCCGCGATGCTCAGGACGGCATCTCCAACACCTTCTCCATCATCCCGAGTGCGCTCGGCAAGGAGGACCAGGTGTTCTTTGGCGATATCGACCTTGATCAGCTGGGCGAGTAACTATTGTTAGTGCTATACTAACAATAACGATTACTGATTAGTGCGCCGGTTTCGGCCGGCGCCTATTAATCGAAGGAGACACATTATGAAGGTTTCTGAAGTTTCCGAGACCCAGGCCGATAACCTGGTCCACATGCTCGACGCTTACGCCGAGAAGGGTGGCCACCACCTGAACATCAACGTCTTCAACCGTGAGACGCTGCTCGACGCTCAGGCTCACCCCGAGAAGTACCCGCAGCTGACCATCCGCGTTTCCGGCTATGCCGTGAACTTCCACACGCTCACCAAGGAGCAGCAGGACGAGGTCATTGCGCGTACCTTCCACGACAAGTTCTAAAGGGATTTAACTCCCGCAGGATCGCCGGGGCTGTTTGGGCTACCTCCCAAAACGTCCTCGGACATGTCGGAAGCCCCGCTGCGCGCTACGCGCGGCGGGGCTTCCTCCGTCCTGACG
>URGG01000148.1 GCA_900547345.1 uncultured Collinsella sp.
GGGCTCCCCCGTTGGTGAACGGGGGAGCCCCTTGTTGCGTTTGGGTTGTTGGTGCGAACTAGAGGTGGCTGATGATCAGTTCCATCTTGCCTTCGAGGTCGATGGAGCTGACGGTGCTCGGGGCCAGCAGGTGGCTTCCCTTGTGGACGGGGTCGCCGCAGACGGTGCCTTCGCCGTCGATGACCGACAGGCACATGAAGGGCCAGCGCTGGTCGAGGGTCTTGCTGCCGTCGACGCGCACACGATCGACGGTGTAGCAGGGGTTGGACTCGAGCTCGGTCACGCCGTCGACCTCAGGCGCGTTCACCGTGCCGTCGGTCGGGGCCTGAACATCAAAGTCGATGCAGTCGAGGCTCTGCTTAATGTGCAGCGGGCGCAGCTTTCCGTCGGTGCCGGGGCGGTCGTAGTCGTACAGGCGATATGTCACGTCGCTCGACTGCTGAGTCTCCAGAATCAGCGTGCCGGTCTTGATGGCGTGAACGGTGCCGGAGTCGATCTGGAAAAAGTCTCCCTTGTGAATCGGCAGCACGTTGAGCATCTCGTCCCAACGGCCCCCCTCGATCATCTGCGCGGCCTCGGCGCGGTCGTGCGCGCGCTGGCCGACGATGATCGTGGCACCGGGCTCGCAGTCCAGTACATACCAGCACTCGGTTTTGCCCAGGCTGCCGTTCTCGTGCTTGGCGGCGTACTCGTCGTTGGGATGAATCTGGATCGAAAGGTCGTCCTTGGCGTCCAGAATCTTGATGAGCAGCGGGAACTCCTTGCCCTCGCAGTTGCCAAAGAGCTCGCGGTGCTCGGCCCACAGCCACGACAGCGTGTGGCCGGCGTACGGTCCCTCCGCAATCTGGCAGTCGCCGTTGGGATGGGCCGAGATGGCCCAGCACTCACCGATGGGACCCTCGGGAATGTCGTAGCCAAACACGGTCTCCAACTGGCGGCCGCCCCAGATCTTCTCGTGGAAGATCGGCGTGAGTTTAATCAAATCGGACATGTGCATACTCCCATAAGGTTGTGCGGGTGCCGCGTAAGACGGCTCAAAACGAGCGCCCGCGTGACTACAAAAACCTATGCCAACGTTACGTTGTGCAACTCAAAGCGATCGCCAACGTTGCGCGAGATCGAATACTCAAAGGCGGCGCCGCTGTCCAAAAAGCCAATCTGGGTGAGCTCGAGCAGGGGAGAGCCAAGTTTGGTGTCCAGACGCTCGGCTTCTTCCTCGGTTGCTGCCACGGCGCGAATGGTACGGTGGAAGCTCGAAATCTTCAGCCCACATTGCTCGCGGATGAAGCGGTAGACCGATCCGTACAGGTCCTTCTTTTTAAGGCCTGGAATCAGCTCGAGGGGCATGTAGGTGTACTCGATAACGATGGGCTTCTCATCGGCCTGACGCACGCGCACGACGTGATAGGCAAAGTCATCCTCGGCAATTCCCAGCTGGGCTGCGATGTCCGCTGGTGGATTAACGATCGAGAAATCGTAGACCACCGAGGTCACCTTCTCCCCGCGATGCTCATACGAAAAACCCTGGGTACGGTCGTTTTTGCCCTGGAAAAACGCCTGGCCGGGAAGCCCCGCCGTGTCCTTAACGTAGGTACCCGATCCACGCCGGCTGGTAATAAGACCTTCTTCGGTGATTTGTTCAATAGCTCGTTTGACGGTGATTTTGGAAACGTTATAGAGCTTGCAGAACTCAACGACGGTAGGAAGCTTGTCGCCCGGTTTAAGAGCGCCATCCTCGATAGTGCGACGAATATCTGCAGCTATCGCTTCGTATTTGGGAATCATGGAACCTCCTTTCAAACTTGGTTGAGTATAAAAGAAAGTATAGTCAACACCTAAGTATCTCTATTGAGTTATTGAAAAGTTCGAGAAAGATAAAATTAAAAGTCGCCCCGCTTGAAAAATTAGAGCGTTTTAAATGATAAACATCTGAGTAGTGTCGTGTTGAGAAATGATCGGTCCGAGGACGGGGCCGAACCGATATAACACCCAGCGAACCGAATCTCGTACTCGGCGCTTCCCCAGATAAAACCTGCCAAAACAAACCTGTCCTTTTTGGTAGGTTTTTGCCTTGGGAGCGGTACCATACAGGCAATGTTTAAACGAGAAAGGCGGGCTCCCATGGAACCTAAGCAGTACTACATCGGCATCGACGTCGGCGGCACTTCGGTTAAGGAGGGCCTGTTCGACGAGGACGGCAACCTGCTTGCCAAGGCCAGCGTGCCCACGCCTCCTATCGTTGACGCTGCGGGCTTTGCCGCGGTGACCGAGGCTATCGACCAGGTGGTCGCCAAGGCACAGATTCCGCGTGCCTTTGTGGCGGGCATTGGCCTGGCCGTTCCGTGTCCCATCCCGGCGTCGGGCGATGCCAAGGTCAAGGCCAACATTGCCATTAACCTGCCCGAGCTGAGGGTCGCCATTCAAGAGCACTGCCCCGATGCGGTCGTTAAGTATGAGAACGATGCCAACGCCGCTGCCATGGGCGAGGCCTGGCTCGGTTCTGCCAAGGGCGTGCAGAACGTGGTGATGGTCACCATCGGTACCGGCGTGGGCGGCGGCGTTATCGTCAACGGCGACGTGGTGTCGGGCGTTGTGGGTGCCGGCGGCGAGATCGGCCACATGTGCCTGAATCCGGCTGAGGAGCGCACCTGCGGCTGCGGCGGCCATGGCCACCTGGAGCAGTATTCCAGCGCCACCGGTGTGGTGAGCAACTACCTTGCCGAGTGCAAGAAGGCTGGCGTCGAGCCCATCGAGCTCACCGGCCCCTCCGATTCCAAGGACGTGTTCCAGGCCTGCCGCGAGGGCGACAAGCTCGCGCTGGCCGCGGCCGATACCATGGCCGACTATCTCGG
>URGG01000149.1 GCA_900547345.1 uncultured Collinsella sp.
GGGACGCAGCGTGCTCATTTCAAGCCATCTGCTCGACGACCTGGCAGACCTCACCAACTCGTTCTACTTCATCGAAGCCGGCACGCTCGTGGAAAAGACCAAGTCGTCCTCGCAGACGCTCAAGCAGGAATACCTCGATACATACGAGGGAGTTGAATGACATGAAACTATTTGAACAGCTGAAGTCCAATGCGTCGCGCATGGCTGTCTACGCCATCCTCGTGGCAACGGCTTTATGCGGAATCGCGGCACCCGTCTATGCGCTCAACGGGGAGAAAGGCGATGTCGAACCCGCGTACATGGCTTCGACGGTTAAGGACCGGTACAAAGCCTTTTCTGGAAAATTGTTTTACATAGCAGAGTACGACACGACCTACCGTCAGCTTCGCTACAACAAGGGCTATGACTATCTAGGCGCAGAGGTAATCGGCTATACGTCGGGTTGGTACGGCCCAAACTATGGACACATAACCCAGTTCAAGTGTAACTACCGTGTGTACAACTAAAGCAGCCGGCCGGGACGAGGGGTGACGCAAAAGCGTCGCCCCTCGTTTTTAACCATGTCAACTGGACCTAGTTCAGTTTGGTTGATTTCCGATCTCAGCCGAACACATTGAGCGGAAAGGCCGTTCCCGCAGTCAGTCGAACGTCCCCGGGGCCCTTCTCAGGCCCCGGGGACGGCATTTTCCCAGTTGAAGGAACGGTGGAGATGTGTTTCGATGGGTCAGATTCGTGTCGTTCCGAAAAGACCGTGAACCTTTTGTGGGACACGCGGCGCCGTGGTACCATAGCCGAGTTTGTTGTCTTGGTCGGAAACCAAGACGCCTTATGCGCTGATCGGTAACCAGCGCCTGACCAATAAGGAGTCCTACCATGAAGCAGGGTATCCATCCCCAGTATGTCGAGTGCACGGTGACGTGCTCCTGCGGCAACACCTTCAAGACGCACGCTACCGTGTCTGAGATGAAGGTCGAGCTTTGCAACGAGTGCCACCCGTTCTACACCGGCCAGCAGAAGTTCGTCGACACCGGTGGACGCGTCCAGCGCTTCGCCGACAAGTTCGGTGGCGCCGCTGCCGCCCAGCTCAAGAAGGCCGAGGAGGCCAAGGCTGCCAAGGCCGCCAAGGCTGCTGAGGCCGAGGCCGCCCGCAAGGCCGCCGCTGAGGCCAAGGCTGCCGAGAAGGCTAAGCGTGCTGCTAAGTTTGCCGAGGAGGCTGCCAAGCAGGCCGCCGAGGCTCCCGCAGAGGCTCCCGTCGAGGAGGCCGCTGCCGAGGCCGAGACCACCGAGGCCGCTGAGTAAATAGCTCGCCGCGGAATCACTCGCATTCATGGCATAAGGGCCGTGCATCCGTTTGGGTGCGCGGCCCTTTTCTTTTTATTGGTGCAAACCAACCTGCCTCCATTGCACCAAATGGCAGAGAGGCGGCGTTTGCCCAGATAAAACCTGCCAAAATAAACCTGTCCCTTTTTGGCAGGTTGGTCGTAGTTATTACGTGGCGGTCGAGGTCGACCGTATAGGCCGCGCCTTGTTTGGCTAAAGTACAATCATCTGTGTTTAACTCGCCCGCAGCTGCACGGCGTGGGCGATGGCCAAAAAGGAAAACCACATGGGATTCATGTCAAAGCTGCTGTCCTTTGGATCCGATAAGGACCTTAAGCGCTACTACAAGATCGTCGACCAGATCAACGGTCTTGAGCCCCAGTTTGAGAAGATGACCGAGGAGGAACTCCGCGGCCAGACCGATAAGTTCCGCGAGCGTTACGCCAACGGCGAGTCGCTCGACGACATGCTCCCCGAGGCCTTTGCCACCGTGCGTGAGGCTTCCAAGCGCACCATGGGTATGCGCCACTTTGACGTGCAGCTCATTGGCGCCATGGCGCTTCATGAGGGTCATATTGCCGAGATGAAGACCGGCGAGGGCAAGACGCTCGTCTCCACCTTGGCCGGCTACCTCAACGCTATCGCCGGCAAGGGCGTGCATGTCGTTACCGTCAACGATTACCTGGCAAAGCGCGACTCCGAGTGGATGGGCCGCATCTACAAGTACCTGGGCATGACCGTCGGTCTGCTCCAGAACAACATGCCGCTCGAGCTCAAGCGCCCGGCCTACCAGGCCGACGTCACGTACGGCACCAACTCCGAGTTCGGTTTCGATTACCTGCGCGATAACATGGTTACCCGCCCCGAGCAGCGTGTGCAGCGCGGCCACAACTACGCCATCGTCGATGAGGTTGACTCCATCCTGATCGACGAGGCGCGTACCCCGCTCATCATCTCGGGCGCCGGCACCAAGTCCGCCAGCACCTACAAGGACTTCGCGCGTGCCGTGCGTGGCCTTGAGCGCGGCGAGGACGTGTCGCACGACATGCTCACCGCCACCGAGGACGTCGAGCCCACGGGCGACTATGTCATGGACGAGGCCAAGCACACCATCGCCGCCACCGAGCGCGGCCTTAAGAAGATCGAGCGCCGCCTGGGTATCGATGACATCTACGCCGATCTCTCCGGCCAGCTGGTCAACCACCTGCAGCAGGCGCTGAAGGCCCAGTACATGTTCCACCGCGACAAGCAGTACGTGGTCACCAACGGCGAGGTCAAGATCGTCGACGAGTTCACCGGCCGCATTATGGAAGGCCGCCGTTACTCCGAGGGCCTGCACCAGGCCATCGAGGCGACGGCATTG
>URGG01000150.1 GCA_900547345.1 uncultured Collinsella sp.
CGGCAAGTCAAAAGACCATACGCCTACAGGCGAAAGAACACCAAACTAGGCTAGGCAGCCGGGCAGATCTTCTTGAAGAGCTCGATGACGTCGTCGAGCGTCGCCTCGCGCGGGTTGCCCGGGAAGCAGGCGTCGGCCATGGCGTCCTTGGCCAGGATCTCGATCTCGTCAGCCTTCATGGCCTCGCAGACGTGCGGGATGTTCACGTCGGCAGAGAGCTGCTTGACGGCGGCGATGGCGGCATCGGCGGCCTCGTCGGTGCTCATGCCCGTGGTGTCAACGCCCATAGCAACGGCAACCTTGGCCAGGCGCTCGGCGCAAACCGGCTTGTTGAACTCCATGGCAATCGGCAGCAGCATGGCGCAAGCGACGCCGTGCGGGGTGTCGTAGTGAGCAGACAGGGTGTGGGCCATGGCGTGGTCGATGCCCAGGCCAACATTGGAGAAGCCCATGCCGGCGACATACTGGCCAAGAGCCATGCCCTCGCGACCGGAGCCGGGCTGACCGGACTTGGCCTCGGCGACAGAGTCGCGCAGGTTCTCGCTGATCAGCTTAATAGCCTCAAAGTGGAACATGTCGGAGAGCTCCCAGGCACCCTTGGTGGTGTAACCCTCAATGGCGTGGGTCAGAGCGTCCATGCCAGTGGAAGCGGTCAGGCCGGCGGGCATGGAAGCCATCATGTCGGGGTCGACGACGGCGACCTCGGGGGCGTCGTTAGTGTCGACGCACACGAACTTGCGGACCTTCTCGGGGTCGGTGATAACGTAGTTGATGGTCACCTCAGCGGCGGTACCGGCGGTCGTCGGCACGGCGATGGTGAACACGGCGTGGTTCTTAGTGGGAGCAACGCCCTCGAGGCTGCGGACATCGGCAAACTCGGGGTTGTTGATGATGATGCCGATGGCCTTGGCAGTATCCATGGAGGAGCCGCCACCGATGGTCACGATAGCGTCAGCCTCGGCGGCCTTGAAAGCCTCGACGCCGTCCTTGACGTTCTGGATGGTGGGGTTGGGCTTAATCTCGGAGTAGAGGCTCCAAGCGATGCCAGCGGCGTCGAGCTCGTCGGTCACCTTAGCGGTAACGCCAAACTTGACCAGATCGGGGTCGGAGCAGACGAAGATCTTCTTGTAGCCGCGACGCTGGAGCTCGCCGGGGATCTCCTTGATGGCGCCGGAACCATGATAAGAGATGGTATTGAGAACGAAACGATTAGCCATTGATAGCCTCCAATCGTGTGCGGGGCACCCATTACGCCCCACGCTACGAGTCCCATCCTAACGCTTTTGAAACAAAAAACACGTGAGAACGTCAAAATTGTTAAAGCGTTTCAACAGATGATGAAAAAGATTGCGGCAAAGAGACAGCCCCTTTGCCGCATTCGGTTACTTTCGGCAGCCCTCTTTCCAAGCCTCGGCCGCAACCTTCCAGCGTAAGCGCAAGTCGCGCTCGCGGTCGATGAACATGATGGCAAACGCGACAAACAGCAGCAAGCTCGCCACGACGATGGCGTGCAGGCCCATGCGCTCAATACACCAGTTGCCCAACACGGCGCCAAACACAAAGGTAAAGATCACGCCAAAGTACAGCAGGCCGTTTTCCAAAAAGCCGCGCCTGTGGGTGATGATGTAATCGTCCACGTTTTGCAGCGCGTTGCGCAAGTTGCCGATGCACATGGTCGTAGCGATGCCGTGACCGTGGATCTTGCGGAAGCTCTCGACCTGCATGCCGCAGGCAAACGAGGTGAGGCAGTTGGCGAGCAGGTTGAAATTGCCGCCCGGGATAAAGCTCACGCCCAGCAAGATGACGGCTTCAAAGAACACCGTCACCTGACGCCAGTGGATCACGCTGCCAAACCGTTCGTGTACCAGATCGGCAAGCATAATACCCACGGCAAACGACACCACAGGGAAGAAGTAGCGCCCCGCAAGTGCCCAGTTGCCCTCCGAGATGCTCACGCCCACCAGCAAGATGTTGCCTGTCTGCGCGTTGGCGAAAACATGGTCGCGCCCAATGTACGAATACACGTCCATAAAGCCACCGGCGAGCGCCAAGATGATGCCCAGTTCAATAGACTCCGATATCTGTTTGGCACGCTGCATCGTCGTGCATCCTCCTTGTTGACGACTCTCTCGTGCGTTGGCGGAAACATAGCCGCCGTTCATACTGTAACCCATTGACAACATGGCGTGCGCGCGAGACGGGTTCTCCAACGCGCAGATACACAGTCTGGAAACAAACGGCGGGCGCGGCGCCGACAGCCGCATCGACACGCCGATCCGCCGGCTCGTGTACTCCACCAGTCTTTTTAGCCCCGTCCCAAAAAGACTGGTTACAATTACGAGCAGCATACAAACACCGGGAGGGATCGTGGCAAAAAAGCCTCAGCACGCTCAGAACAACCAGCGCAGTCAGCAGGGCAAACAGGGCCAGCAGCAAAAGCGCGGCGGTAAGGCGCAGGGTGGACACACCACGCATACCCCAGCAGCGCCCACGCGCCCCTTATACCAATGTCAAAATTTTTGAAATTTATTGTACA
>URGG01000151.1 GCA_900547345.1 uncultured Collinsella sp.
GCTTGCGTTTGCCCAGATAAAACCGACCAAAATAAACCTGTCCCTTTTTGGCAGGTTAGTCCCAGAAGCTGTCTTCCTCATCCTCGGACTTGGGTCCGCGGTCGACGTACATCTTATGGGTGCGCTTCTCCATTACAAAGGCAAGAATCGCAAATAACAGGATGCCGCCGGCGAAAAGGATGGCAAAACCGGTGCGGGTGCCAAACAAAAAGGAAAAAACTGCGTCCATTGGGTGCCTTCTTGCGTAGTTGAGTTGGGTCGTAAACGCTCATAAGTATATACTTGCCCATACATGTACAAGGTTGCAACCTAAATGGAATGTATATCGCCGGAGGATCTAATGCTTGATATCAAGTTTGTTCGCGAGAACCCCGATGCCATCGATGTCGCCATGGCTAACCGCCAGACGTCTTGGGATCGCGAGAAGTTCTTTGAGCTCGACGACGAGCGTCGTGCCGTCATCACCGAGGTCGAGGAGCTCCAGGCTACGCGCAATGCCGAGTCCAAGAAGATCGGCGCCCTGATGAAGGAGGGCAAGAAGGACGAGGCCGAGGCCGCCAAGGAGGCCGTGCGCGCCGTCAACGAGAAGATTGACGGTCTGGCCGAGCGCCGCACTGCTCTCGAGCAGGAGCAGTACGACTTCATGGCTCACCTGCCCAACATTCCTTGCGAGGCCACGCCGTACGGCAAGGACGAGGACGAGAACATTGAGCGCCGTCGTTGGGGCACCCCGCGCGAGTTCGACTTCGACTTTAAGCCGCACTGGGATCTGGGCACCGATCTGGACATCCTCGACTTCGAGCGTGGCAATAAGCTCTCCGGCAGCCGCTTTACCGTTCTCGGTGGCGCCGGCGCCCGCCTGGAGCGCGCCCTCATCAACTTCTTCCTCGATACGCACACCAGCCGTGGTTTTAAGGAGTGGTGGCCGCCCATCGTCGTCAAGCGTCAGACCATGTTCGGTACGGGCCAGCTGCCCAAGTTCGAGGATGACGCCTATCACGTCTCGGGCGACAACTTCCTGATCCCCACCGCCGAGGTCGTGCTTACCAACCTACACGCCGGCGAGGTCCTCGATGCCGACACTCTGCCGCGCCGCTACACCGCCTTCCCCCCCTGCTTCCGCGAGGAGGCCGGTTCCGCCGGTCGCGACACCCGCGGCATCATCCGTCAGCACGAGTTCGACAAGGTCGAGATGGTCAAGTTCGCTAAGCCGGAGGAGTCCGACGAGGAGCTCGAGAGCATGACCGCCGAGGCCGAGTACCTGCTGCAGCAGCTGGGCCTTCCGTATCGCGTGATTAGCCTGTGCACCGGCGACTTGGGCTTCTCTGCCCGTCAGACCTACGACGTCGAGGTCTGGCTGCCGAGCTACAACGCCTACAAGGAGATCAGCTCCTGCTCCAACTGCGGTGACTTCCAGGCTCGCCGCGCCAACATCAAGTATCGCGACCCCGAGAACTTCAAGGGTTCGCGCTACCTGCACACTCTCAACGGTTCCGGCCTGCCGGCCGGCCGCACCATGGCCGCCATTCTGGAGAACTACCAGAACGCCGACGGCACCATCACGATTCCCGAGGTTCTGCGTCCTTACATGGGCGGCCTCGAGAAGATTGAGCCGGTCGCGTAACTTGGCTGCATAGGGGATATGCAAGGGCGCTCCTTCGGGGGCGCCCTATTTCGTGCGCAGGTCCATATCATGCCGTGCGGACAGCTCAATAGAAAACACACGAACAACTGTTCTGTATACAGCCATCTACCTGCTATGCTTTTGCTAAATAAGAGCGAGAGAAAGGGGACGCGATGGAGCTGTTTGATGATCGGGTGGTTTTGTTTGAGAGCGACGAGGGCGGGGAGTACCTGCTTGTAACGTGTGAGCCGTCTGGCATGGGTGGCCTGGTGCTTCGGCAGACGAGTGAGGGTCCGTTGACCCAATGGTGCTTTGAGGAGTCGCCGCATGTAGTCGAGACCTTTGTGACACACGAGGGGCTTGTGGCACTTGAGCGGTTCTATGGAGTTGAGACTTCTAACCAGGTGGCGCGCATGTTGAGTATCTCGTTTGCCGATTATGACTGTGCCCAGCGGGTGCGCTCGCTTTTGAGGGAGCTCGGTGCCGGGTTCGATGTGGTTGAAAAGCCGATTGATCGCATGGGGGACGTTGGCGCATGCGGAGCTGCGTAAGGAACATATTCTTCAAAAAGTTTGAGATTGTGCTTGACTCCAACTAACTAAAGTGGTTTTATATGTCTTGCGCTGCGGCGTTACCTCAGCTGGATAGAGGGTCTGACTACGAATCAGAACGTCATAGGTTCGAATCCTATACGCCGCACCAATTGACTTTAAAGCTCCCGGCAACGGGGGCTTTTCTTATATGGGAGCATTGCGGAGATTCGAACCTCGGTCGAGGCGCGAGCGTCAAGAAAACGCGGAGCGTTTTCAGCGAGCGGGCGAGCACGCCGGCAGGCGGGCGAAGCCGGCGCGGATTCGCGCAGCGGATGCGCGGAATCCTATACGCCGCCCCAATTGACTTTAAAGCTCC
>URGG01000152.1 GCA_900547345.1 uncultured Collinsella sp.
GTGCGGAACTCGCGACAGACCTTTCCCATGCCTCCGCCTGCCGCCGCCCCTCACCCGTTGCGGGTTGAGTGGGCTGATAAGTAACTGCGCTCGCCTCATTGCAGATGCGTGGTCTGTCATGCGTATCGCGGAAAGTGCGTCCCACTCTGAATGCACCAGCGAACGCATGCGAGCGTGTCGTCCAGGACGGTCTCGTCATCGGGGTGATGGAAAATGTCGTCCCAAACGCTTGCCACGGTTGCGCCCACGAGTGTCAAGAAAAAAGCCTCGAGGATTTCGAGACTTTCACATTTGTATTGTTTTGCACGAAGGACCGCGAACGGCGAGGCTACTCGCCCAGCACGGCCTTCTTGGCCGCCGCCGCCATATGGTCCAGGTCCTCCTTGGTGGGATGGTCCTTTGCGGCAAACCAGTTGTCGAGCAGCATCTTATAGCGCGCGTTTTCGGGTTCTTGCTCAAGCATTGCCTCGTAGCGCTGCTTTACGGCAGGGCCCATCTTGCCCTGGCACATCGCCCAGCCCGCAAGCTCGGCATCATTGGCCAAGTTAGACGATACGCGGTCGATAATCTGCCTAAAGTACTCCTCGCTGGCGCCAAAACCGCAGGTACCAAACAGAAAGACGCGCTTGCCGTGCAAGGCGGAGAGCAACGCCGCGACCGAAGGCGTGCACGCGCCCTTGTCGCACCAAAAACCGACGAGCACCGTGTCGGCCGCACAGGCGCCCTGCGCCTCGAGCGCAACCTGATCTGCATCCGCATCATCGCTCAACGCCGCGGCATGGACAAACTCAACACCCGCAGCCTGCAGAGCGCGCTTGATCGCGCCCGAAACCATCCTGGTATTACCGCTCTTGCTGTTAACCACCAAAGAGCACGTCATAGTCACGTTGCCTCGTTTCCCCCAAAACTAAAGCCACTAATGCAATTTATTAGATGAATATCTTAGTACTAACGTGACAGATGTAAACCACCGTCTGTCGATTGATTAATTTGCCCCACGGACTTGCTCACTGGGCAAACTGGCTGCGGTAGAGCTCGGCATAGAAGCCGCTCGCCGCTATCAGCTCGTCGTGCGTGCCGCGCTCGATAATCTCGCCGTCGCGCATGACCAGAATGCAGTCGGCATTGCGGATCGTCGACAAACGGTGCGCCACCACAAAGCTTGTGCGGCCGGCCATAAGCTCGTCGAATGCCGCCTGCACCTGCAGCTCGGTGCGCGTATCGATACTCGAAGTCGCCTCGTCCAGCAGCAAGATAGCCGGATCGGTAAGCATAACGCGCGCGATGCACAGCAGCTGTTTTTGACCCTGGCTAAACGTGCCGCCGTCCTCGCCGATGACCGTATCGTAGCCGCCTGGCAGCTGCACGATAAACTTATGCGCATGAGCGCGCTTGGCGGCCTCGACAATCTGCTCACGCGTAGCATCGGGACAACCGTAAGCGATGTTTTCGGCCACGGTGCCCTCGAACAGCCACGTATCCTGCAGCACCATGCCAAAGGCACGGCGCAGGCTTGCGCGCGTGTAGTCACGCGAAGACCGGCCATCGACCATGATGCGGCCGGCATCGATATCGTAAAAACGCAGCAGCAAATTGATGAGCGTCGTCTTGCCACAGCCCGTAGGACCGACAAGGGCAAAGCGCATGCCGGGCTTAGCCTCGATGCAGATGTCCTGCAGCAGCTTGCGGTCGGGCACATAGCTAAAGTCCACGTGTTCAAAAGTCACCTCGCCCTGCGGGGCGGCAAGATCCACGGCATCCGCCGCATCGGGCTCCTGCTCGCGCGCATCGAGCAGCGCAAACATGCGGCGCGCCGAGGCGTACGCGGTCTGGATCTGCGTAATGACGTTGGTGACCTCGTTGAACGGCTTGGTGTACTGGTTGGCGTAGGACAGGAAGATCTGCACGCCGCCCACCGTAAGCGCCGCGGGCACGCCCGTGATCACGCCCACGCAGCCGATCACAGCGACCACGGCATAGATGATGTTATTGATAAAGCGCGTGCCGGGGTTGGAGAGCGAACCCATAAACTGTGCGCGCTCGCCCGCGGTGTAAAGCTCGGCATTGAGGGCATCGAAGCGCTGCTGGGCGTTGGGACCATAGGCAAAGGCGTCGACAAGCTTCTGCTCGCCTACGTACTCCTCGATATGACCACCGAGCTGCCCTTGAATACGCTGCTGTGCCGTAAAGCTTTTGTTGGAGAGCTTGGCAATAGCACCGGCTGCAAAAATGGAAAGCGGCGTGACGAGCACCACCACGAGCGTCATGGTCAGGTTAATGGAGAGCATAAACGCGAGCGTGCCTACGATGGTGATAACACCGGTGAAGAGCTGCGTAAAGCCCTGCAGCAGACCGTCGCCCACCTGATCGACGTCGTTGACCACGCGGCTCATAAGGTCGCCGTGGGCATGGCTGTCGATAAAGCTGAGCGGCATGCGGCTGAGCTTGTCGCTCGCCTCCACACGCATGTCGCGCACCGTCTCGTAGGACAGGCGGTTGACGCAATAGCCCCGTATGACGGTCCG
>URGG01000153.1 GCA_900547345.1 uncultured Collinsella sp.
ATCCGCGAAGCGGATACGCGGACGTCCTTTCGCCCACACCATTAAATGAAAGAGCCCCCAGCAATGGGGGCTTTTTTGTTATGGGCCTCCTGTTGGTGTCACGTGGCTGCTTCGTGCGGGTATCCTAATGCCAACGTGTGCCTATCAGAGGAGAGACCATGCTGTTTTCCGGTATCATCGCCGCCCTTACCAGCCTTTTGATTCCCATCATCATTTTGTTGCTGCTGCTTCCCAGCGCCTGCTATGTCGTTGAACAGCAGCATGCCGTGATCATCGAGCGTCTGGGCAAGTTTAACCGCATCGTCAACGCGGGCTTCCACATGAAGGTGCCCGTGATCGACCGCAAGGCCGCCACGGTGAGCCTGCGCACCATGAAAAACGGTTTTGGCATCGACGTTAAGACCCAGGACAACGTGACCATCGGCCTTGAGGTCTCTGCTCAGTACCACGTGAGCTATGACATGGGCGCCGGCCCGGCAGATTCGGGTATCTACAAGAGCTACTACATGCTGCAGGAGCCCGTCGACCAGATGCGTGACTTCATCACCGACGCCCTACGCTCTTCGATTCCCGTCTACACACTCGATGAGGTCTTTGCCAAGAAGGATGACATCGCCAAGGATGTCAACGCTACCGTTTCCGAGCAGATGGCCGCCTACGGCTTCACCCTCGTGTCGACGCTCATCACCAAAATCGCACTGCCGACCGAGGTCGAGAACTCCATGAACGACATCAACGCCGCCCAGCGCAAGCGCGCTGCGGCACAGGAGCTCGCCGAGGCCGACCGCATCAAGCGCGTCACCGAGGCGACCGCCGAGGCCGAGGCTATGGAAAAGGCGGGCGAGGGCATCGCCAACCAGCGCAAGGCCATTGCACTGGGTATCAAAGATTCGCTCGAGATCATCCAGGAGACGGGTGTCGGCAATGACGAGGCCAACCAACTGTTCATGTTTACGCAGTGGTCCGAGATGATGACGGAGTTCGCTCGCACGGGTAAAACCTCGACGGTCGTGCTGCCGAGCGACTTTTCGCAGTCGGCCTCGATGTTCGAGCAGATGCTGACCGCCAGCAAAGTTCAAAACGATTCGAAGGAGTAGACGCGCGTGAAATACACCGTCGTTTGCGTCGGTAAGCTCAAGGAGCGTTTTTGGAAGGACGCGTGCGCTGAGTACACCAAGCGCCTAGGTGCCTATGCCAAGGTTGATATCCGCGAGGTGGCCGATATCGACCCGGCTAAGGCGGGCGGCGTGGATGCCGCGCGCGACAAGGAGGGGGCGGCAATTCTTGCTGCATTGCCGTCTCGGGCGCATGTGATCCTGCTGGCTATCGAGGGCAAGGAGCGTTCGAGTGAGGAGCTCTCGGCGCGGCTCGACGATCTTATGCTGCGAGGCAGCAGCGACATTGCCTTTGTAATCGGCGGTTCGGACGGCGTGAGTGATGAGGTGCGCGCCCGCGCCGACGAGATGCTCAGCTTTGGACACATTACCTTGCCGCATAACCTGGCGCGTGTGGTGCTGCTAGAGCAGATTTACCGTGCCTGCAAGATCAGCCGTGGCGAGCCGTATCACAAATAGGTCGGCAATACGAAACAATGGCGTGGGACAATACCTTTCGTTTTGAGGAATGTGTCTGAAAGGACTATGCGATATGAAGATTGGATTTGTCGGTTTTGGCAATATGGCGAGCGCTATGGCCGATGGCTGGATCGCTGCCGGTGTAGCTGCGAGCGACATGTGCGCCTGTGCGGGTCGCTACGACGCACTGGTTGAGCGCTGCGAGGCGCGCGGCATGGTCGCCTGCCACGATGCCGCCGAGGTCGTCGCCGCATCCGATATCGTGGTCGCTGCGGTCAAACCGTACATGATCGAGAAGGTATTCGCCCCGCTCAAGGATGCTCTTGCCAAAAAGGTCGTTCTGTCGGTTGCCTGGACCTGGGACAGTGCCAAGTGGGAGCAGGTCCTGCCGGGCGTTGCGCATATCTCGACGGTGCCCAACACACCGGTTTCGGTGGACGAGGGCGTCATCGCTTGCGAGAAGGCTTCCACGCTTAGTGATGAGCAGAGCGCAGTGGTGCTTGATCTGCTTGGCAAGCTCGGTGCGGTGGTCGAGCTCGATACGAGCCTGCTGTTTGTGGGCGGCACGGTGGGTGGTTGCGCTCCGGCATTTGTCGCTATGGCAATCGAGGCCCTGGGCGATGCGGCGGTCAAGCACGGTATCCCGCGTGCCGATGCCTATCGCATTGTGAGCCAGATGGTGCTGGGTACGGCAAAGCTGCAGCTTGCAACTGGCCAGCATCCTGCGGCGATGAAGGATGCCGTATGCTCGCCCGGCGGCGCCACCATCAAGGGCGTCATCGCGCTCGAGGATGCCGGCATGCGCAGCGCCCTGGTCAAGGCCATCGACGCCACCCTTCAGTAAAACCTTCCATTTAGGGACAGGTTTATTTTGGCTGGTTTTCCTGTGGTTTTATCTCTATAGCAAAAAGCGCCCCGCAACTGGCTCAATTCCA
>URGG01000154.1 GCA_900547345.1 uncultured Collinsella sp.
TCCGCACGAGCCGAAGGCCACTTAATGTGGCCTTCGTGCGAGCAGGACTGTCCGAGCAGGAAACCTAATGCCCCGCCCCTCCGGAGCCACGCGGGAGCCACCGCTAAGTTATCCCCCGGCATTCAGAAAATCTAAGTGCCAAAAAATAAGATTTTTTGACTCCGTGTTGTATAACCCGCCATTCGTGGGTACCATTCAACGCGTACGCAAACAAAAAGGGTTAATTCGCGTGGTATAACCGCGCGGCCCAAAAAGGAGGAGACAAGCATGTCGTCTTTGAAGCCGCTTGCAGATCGTGTTCTGGTCAAGCCCGACGAGGCCGAGCAGAAGACCGCTTCTGGTCTGTACATCGCCAGCAACGCTCAGGAGAAGCCGCAGCGCGGCACCATCGTTGCCGTGGGCGCCGGCAAGGTCAACGACAAGGGTGAGCGCATCCCCATGGACGTCAAGGTTGGCGACGTTGTCATCTACGGTAAGTTCGGTGGCAACGAGGTCAAGGTCGACGGCGAGAAGTATCTGCTGATGCGCGCCGACGACATCTACGCTGTCGTCGAGGCCTAGTCTCGTCAGAATCTCTGATTCGTCTTTGAACGCGCCCGCCGCATAGGACTCGGAAGCGGCGACGCGAGTCACATTTCTTTTGGAGGATTACCTACCATGGCAAAGAACATTACGTTCAACACCGATGCCCGCGCTAAGCTTGCCAAGGGCGTCAACACTCTGGCCGACGCCGTTACCGTCACCATGGGCCCCAAGGGTCGCTACGTTGCGCTGCAGCGCACGTTCGGTGCCCCGACCATCACCAACGACGGCGTTTCCGTCGCCAAGGAGATCGAGCTCGAGGACAACATCGAGAACATGGGCGCTCAGCTGGTGAAGGAGGTCGCCACCAAGACCAACGACACCGTGGGTGACGGCACCACCACCGCAACCCTGCTCGCCCAGGCCATCGTCAACGACGGCCTGCGTAACGTCGCCGCTGGCGCCAACCCGCTGGCCATCCGTCGCGGCATCGATAAGGCCGTCAACGCCGCCGTCGCCGAGATGAAGAAGCAGGCCAAGCCGGTCGAGACCAAGGAGCAGATCGCTTCCGTCGGTACCATCTCCGCCGGTGACCCCGAGGTCGGCGAGAAGATCGCCGAGGCCATGGAGGTCGTGGGCAAGGACGGCGTCATCACCGTCGAGGATTCCCAGACGTTCGACATCACCATCGACACCGTCGAGGGCATGCAGTTTGATAAGGGCTATGTCTCCGCTTACTTCGTCACGGACAACGACCGCATGGAGGCCGTGATGAAGGATCCGTACATCCTCATCACCGACCAGAAGATCTCCAGCGTTCAGGACATCATGCCCGTTCTCGAGGCTGTCCAGCGCGCTGGCCGTGGGCTGCTCATCATCGCTGAGGACATCGACGGCGAGGCTCTGCCGACCCTGGTCCTCAACAAGATCCGTGGCGCCCTCAACGTCTGCGCCGTCAAGGCCCCGGGCTACGGCGATCGCCGCAAGCGCATCCTCGAGGACATCGCCGTCCTCACCGGTGGCCAGGCTGCCCTGGACGAGCTGGGCGTGAAGGTCGCTGACATCACCGCCGATATGCTCGGTACCGCTAAGTCCGTCACCATCTCCAAGGACAACACCGTCGTCGTCGGCGGCGCTGGCTCCAAGGAGGCCATCGACGCTCGTATCGCTCAGATCAAGGGTGAGATGGAGAACACCACCTCTGACTTCGACCGTGAGAAGCTCCAGGAGCGCCTGGCCAAGCTCTCCGGTGGCGTTGCCGTCATCAAGGTCGGCGCTGCTACCGAGTCTGAGCTCAAGGAGATCAAGCATCGCGTCGAGGATGCCCTACAGGCTACCCGCGCTGCTGTCGAGGAGGGCATTGTCGCCGGTGGCGGCGTCGCCTTCATGGACGCTGCTCCTGCGCTCGATGGTGTCGAGATCGACGACCCCGAGGAGAAGATTGGCGTCGATATCGTCAAGAAGGCTCTGACTGCTCCGGTCGCTACCATCGCCAAGAACGCTGGTTTTGAGGGCGCCGTCGTGGTCGACAAGGTTGCCGAGCTGCCCGCCGGTCAGGGTCTCAACTCTGCCAACGGCGAGTGGGGCGATATGATCGAGATGGGCGTCCTCGACCCCGTCAAGGTCAGCCGCGTCACCCTGCAGAACGCTGCTTCTGTCGCCAGCCTGATCCTCATCACCGAGGCTACCGTCTCCGATGTCCCCAAGAACACTCAGCTTGAGGACGCAATCGCTGCTGCTACCGCTGGTCAGCAGGGCGGCGGTATGTACTAAGGCCGACAAGGTCTAGAACTCCCACCGGGAATCCGGGGGCGTGACGGGGGTTTCTCTCCGGAACGTCCTCGGACATGCAAAGAGGCTCCGCATCGCGCTTCGCGCTGCGGAGCCTCTTTGCGTCCTGACGCTCCTATTTGGCAAGGTGTTTTTTCGAATCCATTTTGCGCTC
>URGG01000155.1 GCA_900547345.1 uncultured Collinsella sp.
CCTTCAACTGGGAAAACGGCGCCCCCGGACCCCAGGAGGGGCCGCGGGGGCGTTCGGCTAACTGCGGGAGCGGCCTATTTGCTCAATGTGTTCGGCTGAGATCGGAAATCAACCCCCCTTTGTGGTGGATATGGACTCACGGCGAAGCTAGTGACGGAGTCCCAGCAGGCCACGGCCACGATGACGGGCCCCGGCGGACACCTGGGCGTGCGGGCCGGCGGCCTTGACGGACTCGGGCAGGTGCGAGCACTTCTTCTCGAAGTTCTCCTCGAACATCACCGCCAGGTTGTGCGCGGCCTCGTCGTAGCGCGCGGTGCTCTGCCAGTATTGGCGCGGCACAAGGATGCCATCGGGCACGCCCTGGCACGTCGTGGGAATGTCGACGTTAAAGATGTCGTCGTGCACGAACTCGCTGTCCTCGATGGTACCGTCGAGGGCGCGCGCGACCAGCGAGCGCGTGTAGGCCAGCTCGATGCGATGGCCTACGCCGTAGCCGCCGCCGATCCAGCCGGTGTTGACCAGGTACACACGCGTGCGGCCGTCGGCAATGCGCTCGCCGAGCATCTTGGCGTAAACCATGGGGTCGAGTGGCATAAACGGCTCGCCGAACAGCGAAGAGAACGTGGGCGTGGGCTCGGTGACGCCGACCTCGGTGCCGGGAATCTTAGCCGTAAAGCCCGTCACAAAGTGGTACATGGCGGCGTCGGCCGTCAGACGCGAGATGGGCGGCAGCACGCCAAAAGCGTCGCAAGTCAGGAACAGCACGACACTCGGAGTGGTACCCATGCCCTTAGTCCACGCGTTAGGAATGTGTTCCACGGGATAGGCCACGCGCGTGTTGTGCGTGATCGAGATGTCATCGTAGTTGGGCTTGCGGTTCTCGTCGAGCACCACGTTTTCGCAGATCGCGCCAAAGCGGACAGCGTTGAAGATCTCGGGCTCGTGGAAGGCGTCCAGGCCCTCGCATTTGGCGTAGCAGCCACCTTCGATGTTGAAGATGCCCATGTCAGACCAGCCGTGCTCGTCGTCGCCGATCAGCAGGCGCGTGGGGTTGGCAGAAAGCGTGGTCTTGCCCGTGCCGGACAGGCCAAAGAACACGGCAGTCTCGTGCGTGACGGGATCCATGCTGGCCGAGCAATGCATGGGCAGCACGTCGTCCTCGACGGGCAGTAGGTAGTTCATGACGCTAAAGATCGACTTTTTAATCTCGCCGGAGTAGCCGGTGCCGGCGACCAGAATCACGCGTTCCTGGAAGTTGATGACCACGGCGGCGCTGGAATTGAGGCCCTTGATGGCAGAGTCGCACTGGTAACCGGGCGCTGCGAGCACGCAGAAGTCGGGCTCGCCGGTGCGCGCGATTTCGCGGGCGAGCGGGCGGGCGAGCATCTGCTTAATAAAGAGTGCCTGGCTGGCACGCTCGCAGGCAACGAGCAGTCGACGCGTGTGGTTGCGGTCGGCGCCTGCCATGCCGCGGGTGACGAACACGTCGCGCTCGTTGAGATAGTCGACGATGCCGGCCTTGATGGCCTCATAGCTCTCGACGGACAGCGGACGGTTGACCGCGCCCCAGGCAATCTTGTCGTGAACATCGGGGGTGTCAACGATAAAGCGATCGTTGGGCGAACGGCCAGTGCGCTCCCCCGTCTCGATCACGAGTGCGCCATTGGAAGCCATACGGCCCTCTTTGCGACGAATAGCGTGCTCGACAAGCTCTGCCGCCGGCAGGTCCACCAGCAGGCGGGGCTGATTCTCGGCGGGATCTTCAACGAGCGTAATACCAAAGTTGGACAAAACTTCTGCAGGGGTAACACCAGGCATGGGGCCTCCTTTAAAAACGCGACACATGGACGCGGCGCGCACTTTACTCACGTAAAGCCCGTTGTACCCGATATGCAAAAACGTTTTTGCGGCAAGGGCGGCAAGCCCGCCCAACGGTCAAAAATCGCAGGCAAGCGGCCTAGTCATTTGGGACGTTTTTGAACGACTAGTCATTGGGGACACTCTTGAACAGGCAACACTCAAGGAGTGTCCCCGGATGCCGGCACTTAGGGACGTTCCCAAAGTGCCGGCACATAAGGAACGTCCCTAAGTGCCGACTACAGCGGCAGGTTTTGGCCGAGCATGGCTATGGCGCTCATCAGGACCAGCATGCCGGCAGCGTAGGGCAGGACGGCGCCCAGGAGTTCGGCATCCTTACCGCGCACGTGCACGGCGGCAAGACCAATGGCGAGGGTCTGCGGCGAGATCATCTTACCGGCGGCGACGCCCAGGGCGTTCAATGCGACCATCCAGTAGTCGCTCACACCCAGCGCAGTGGCGGCCCGGGTCTGGAACGGGCCCAAACGCCTGCGGCGTTTGTC
>URGG01000156.1 GCA_900547345.1 uncultured Collinsella sp.
GTTGGCACGCAGGTGCAAAGACGCACCCTACCGTCTTGGCACCTGCGTGCCAACGCCATATCAAAGGTGTACGCACAAGTAAAAGGAGCTGCGCGACCATGGGTAAAACGGTTCTTACCTTCGGCGAGATCATGATGAGACTCTCACCCAAAGACCACCTGCGTATTGAGCAGGCAACCGAGTTTGACGTCCGCTACGGCGGCGCCGAGGCCAACACTGCGCTTTCCCTGGCCTACCAGGGCGACAAGGCCGCTTACGTCTCCGTTGTCCCGGCCAACCGTCTGGGCGAGTGCGCCCTGCGTTCGCTGAAGGCCTACGGCGTCGACACCACGCGCGTCGTGCGTCAGGGCGACCGTCTTGGCTCCTATGTGTTTGAGGTCGGCGCCTCGCAGCGCGGTAACGGTTGCGTCTACGACCGCAAGTACTCTGCCATCAACATGGCCAAGCGCGACGTCTTTAACTGGGACGAGATCCTCAAGGGAATCGATGTCTTCTATTTCTCCGGCGTGACCCCCGCCGTCTCCGACGAGATGGCCGCCGCCTGCAAGGATGCGCTCGCCGCCTGCCGCGCCAAGGGCATCACCACCGTGTGTGACGTGAACTATCGCGGCAAGATGTGGTCGCCCGAGAAGTCGCAGGCCACCATGAAGGAGCTCCTGCCGCTCGTCGACATCTGCATCGCCAACGACGAGGACGCGCCTGCTGGCCTCGGCATGACCTGCGTCTCCGGCTCCCTTGCCCACGGCATCGAGGAGCGCGACACCTACGTCGAGATGGCCCGTCAGATTTGCGCCGAGTACGGCTGCAAGAAGGTCGCTTCGGTCGTCCGCAACATCTCCTGCGTCGAGCGCTCCATCTGGATGGGCATGCTCTATGACGCCGAGAGCGGCGAGCACTGGTTCTCCCCTGCTCACGATGTGCACGTGCTTGAGGGTGTTGCCGCCGGCGACGCTTTCAACGCCGGCCTCGTCCATGCCCTCATCAACGACTTTGACCCGCAGGACGCTGTCAACTATGCGATTGCAGCCTCGATCCTCAAGCTCACCATCAAGGGCGATTCCAACTTGGTGACCGCAGGCGAGATCGCATCCGTGGCATCCGCCGCCGACGGTGGCACCCGCGTCGCGCGCTAGTCCGTCTCCATTCCGCGGGCCGCAGCTTTCCAATCCCATACCCCTGCGGCCCGCTCCCCGATTCCTCCGGCCGGGCAAAACCACCAGTCCCATTCCGGTTTTGTCTGGCATTCCCTACATGACTGGTCGAGCAGCCGGTTTTGGAATTGCTTGAACCCCAAGCAGTGCCTCCGATAACCAATCCAAAATCGGCTCCTGACCAGCACATTTGGTAATCACGCGCCCATGCGCGCCACGCATCGAAAGGAACATCATGTTCGATCAGTTCTACACCACGCTTGAGTCCCTGGGCATCGTGCCGGTCGTTGTGCTCGACAAGGTCGAGGACGCCGCCCCGCTCGCCCACGCTCTTATGGCAGCTGGCATGAAGTCCGCCGAGGTCACCTTCCGCACCGCCTGCGCCGCCGAGTGCATCGCCGCTATGGCCGAGGCCGAGCCCGAGATGTGCGTTGGCGCCGGCACTGTCCTGACCGTCGAGCAGGTTGAGCAGGCCCGCGCCGCCGGTGCCAAGTTCATCGTCTCCCCGGGTTACAACGAGGACGTCGTGAAGCATTGCATCGACATCGAGCTGCCCGTCCTTCCCGGCACCGTGACCCCCTCCGAGGTCACCGCAGCCGAGAACCTGGGCCTCAAGGTCACCAAGTTCTTCCCCGCGTCCCAGTATGGCGGCCTGAACACCATCAAGGCCCTCGCCGCTCCGTTTGTCGGTCACCGCTTTATGCCTACCGGCGGCGTGAGCACCGCCAACGTCGAGGAGTACCTGAGCTCCTCCGCCATCATCGCCTGCGGTGGCACCTGGATGGTCAAGCCGGCCCTGTTTGCCGACGGCGACTTCTCCAAGGTCGAGCAGATCGCCCGCGAGGCCATGGACGTCGTCAAGAAGGTCCGCGGCTAGGTTTAGCTCTCTATCGTGAAAGGGGGCGTGCCCTAGACCTCGCCCCCTTTCTTTTAAAGCGGCTCGGAAGCGCGCCGTTTCCGTCACGAGCAAGAACCAAAACCGTCTTGTATGCTGATAGAACGTGACGGAAGCGACACGCCCCCGAGCCGCTTTGTATAATCGGCTGGCAGTCGCGCTCAACTGAGTCACTTCGGTAAAAGCCGAGCCATCAAAACAGCTGCGGCGCCGTCTGGAGGAATGGACCCTTGCTTCCGGTCTTTTCCTCCAAGCGGTGCCGCAGCTTTGTGCCCCGGTT
>URGG01000157.1 GCA_900547345.1 uncultured Collinsella sp.
ATTTATACCCGTGCCCGAGCTCGAAGAGCCCTATGGCCGCCTTCCTGGCCTCGACATCATGCTTCACCCTCAAATCAACGCGCATAAAGAAAGCCTCCCATTTCTCATGTCCAAGAAATGGGAGGCAGTTCAAATTCGGACGGGCTTCTGTGCTCGATATAAGGGTTTACGCGGCGGGGCTGTAAGGCCCGGCGGTGTAGCTTAGCGTCGACGCTTCCAGATAATGCCGAGCATGATGACGATGATGCCGCCGATAAGGCACGCGCCAACTACTGCCAGCGTGCGGTCTCCCGTTGCGGCGAGCTTACCGGTCGTCTTCTTGGTGATGACCTTCGTGGTCGTGGTGGTCGTCGCGCCCGGCTTAGGCGTTGGATTCGGATAGGGCGTGGGGTCCACGGCAGCGGAGCCAAAGCTGATGGTGCCGGCGAGCCCGGCCATCTTGCTCTCCCAGCCGTTCTGCCCAATCAGTGCCCTCAGCGCCGCCTCGCACGTGCCCCACTCGGTGTACTTGGTGGCGTGTGCAAAGGTGGGAAAATCGGTCGTGTTGGTAATGATGTAGTTGTTGGTGGCGACGGTATAGGTCTTGGCGGGGTCGAGCGTGCTGCCGTCTTTGGTGAGTGTGGCACTCACAATGCGCTTGCCTTCGGGCTGCGTCCAATCAATCGTCACGTTGATGCCGCCAAAGGAGAGAACGCTGCCAGAGTCATCGCGCCACTTGTACTTGTCTTGCGCCTCCTGCTCGGTGTGACCGGCCGCCACATAAGCCTGCTGAAGCTCGTAGCTGTCGTTGCAATCGTCGCTGATTTGTAGCGCGTGCTCGAGCGCTGCGAGGAAGTCCGCGCCGGTCATGGTCCAGGTCTCCACGGTGTTGCCGTAGGGCGAGATGGCGATGACGTTGCCGGCGGTCACGTTGCCCGCCGCGATGCCGCCGCGGATGCCGCCAGCGTTTTCGATAGCGAGGTCCGCGCCCGTCAGGTCAAGATAGGAGCTGCAAATCACGTGGCCGATGGTCTGGGCCTTGGTGGTGTCGCCCTCCTTGCTGGGACGGAAATCGGTGGTGCGCACCATTTCCCAACCATGCGTGCCTGCGGCGTCCTCGCCGTAGAAATAGTTGGTGGTGGATGTGCCGAGCACCTTGTTCGATTCGTTTTCAAAGGCCTCGTCGAGCGGCTTGATCTTGTTGCGGACGGCTTCAAGGCAGCTTTGGTAGTCGGAGCCCTTGTCGGGGTCTGCCAAAAGGTCGTTGACGTTCTTGGCGGTGTAGAGCTTCTCGTCGCTGCCGTCTGCAGGGACCGTGACCGTGTCATCGTCGGTCGTCTCGGTGCCATTGGTGTCGTACTTGTACGGAATGGAAAGCAGCCCCACCTCGGCAAAGGCGCTGCCTGCCTCGACAACGTGGATTGTCTTGCCGTCGGCTCCCGTCACCTTCTCGTTAAGGTTGATGTGCTCGTGGCCTGCGATAAGGGCATCGATGCCACGGAGCCGTGTGGCAAAGGTCTTGGCGTTGAGCGTATGCGCGATACAGACGACAACGTTGCAGCCCTCCTTGCGCAGCTGCTCTGCCTCGGTATTGATGGCGTTCGTGGCACTCGAGAACGACGTGCCCGCGACCAGGTCCGCGCGCAGCGAGGATCCCAGCGACTCATCCATGGCACCCACGACGCCGACCTTGATTTTGTAGTCGAATGTGGAGTGATCCTCGCTATCCTCCCAGGTGCGATCGAGCGTCTTCGTGATGCTCGAGCTCCATACGCCGCTCGTAGACTTCGCGTTCGCGCAGAGCATGGCGAAGGGCGTGCCGGTGGTGCTGTAGCCGGTCATGGTGCGGAGCTTGTCCGCGCCGTAGCTCCAGTCGTGGTTGCCTGGCGTGGTCGCGTCGTAGCCGTCGGCGTAGAAGGTGTCCATGAGCTCGGCGATGCTCTTGCCCTCGCTCATGGTGGCGAAGGACTGTCCGTGGAAGGTGTCGCCCGCATCGAGCAAAAGATCGGGGGCGCTGTTTTGGGCGCTATAGAGAACCGCCAGTCCATCAAAGCCCACAGTGCCGGTGCCCTTGCTTGCGTTGTAGCTGTACTTGTAGCTGCCGTGGATGTCGTTGGTGTGCATGACGGCCACGGAGCCGTCAATAGCGGCGGGCAGGTTCCCCGCGAAAGCGAGGCTTGGGATGCCTGCGAGCGCGCCGGCAAACAACGCGGCGGCTAACGCAAGGCGGGGGAGTCTTTTCATGGCAGTTTCCTTAGTCCTTAGCCAGAATGTCTGGTTGAATATCGGATTATCGACATAATATGCGAAAACCGCCGCAAGGGCGCCTGTCCCTTAGCGGCGG
>URGG01000158.1 GCA_900547345.1 uncultured Collinsella sp.
CGCACGTCGTCCATCAGCGCCTGCACGTCGCGCGCCGTCGCGCCGCCCGCGTTGACCACAAAGCCCGCGTGCAGCTCGCTCACCTGCGCGCCGCCAACGGCGTGTCCTCGCAGGCCGGCGTCCATGATGAGCTTGCCGGCAAAGTAGCCCTCGGGGCGCTTGAAAGTGGAGCCGGCACTCGGCATGTCGAGCGGCTGCTTGTCCTCGCGGCGCTGGCGGTAGTCGTCCATGTCGGCCTTGATCATCGCGGCGTTGCCCGGAGCGAGATTGAAGGTGGCCGAAAGCACGATGAAGCCGTCGTCGGCAATGCGGCTCTTGCGATAGCCCAGGTTGAGCTCATCGACATCGAACTCAATGATATTGCCGCTGCCGCGGGTGCCGTCGTCGAGCTGGCGAGCGGGTTTGTAGACGCGCACGGACTCCAGCACATCGGCCATGCAGGCACCGTAGGCACCGGCGTTCATGTAGCAGGCGCCGCCGACCGATCCGGGGATGCCCGAGATGGGCTCCATGCCGGTAAGGCTGGCCTCGGCTGCCGCGGCTGCGACATCGGAAAGCAAGGCGCCGGCTGCCGCCGTGACGTGCGTGCCGTCGATCGTAATGTCGGAGAGGCCCTCGCCCAGCGCCACGACGACGCCGCGGATACCCTTGTCGCCGACGAGCAGGTCGGAGCCGTTGCCCACGATGGTGAGCGGCAGGTCGCAGCGATAACAGGTGTCGAGCGTGGCGACGAGGCCCTGCTCGGTATCGGGCGTGACAAAGACGTCGGCCGGGCCGCCGATCTTAAACGTGGTGTGCTCGCGCATGGGCTCGCTCATCAGCACGTTGTCCTCGCCGGCAACGCCAGCAAGCGCGCACAGCAGGTCCTCGTTAAAAAAGTCGTTCTCGTGCATACGAATATCCGCCTTTTGGTGGTTGTTGTCATCAATCGATTGCAATATACCCCACCCGGACGGATTTGGTGCGCTGGCGGCGATAAAACAGCCGTCTACCGGATTGGTAAAGTGTTTATCACCGAGGTAGAGGGGTAGTCGCTATACTTTCAAGAGATTGCGCGTAAACCCGGAAGGAGCGAGATGGCCAACAAAGTCACCCTCAAGCAGATCGCCCAGGAGGTGGGGCTTTCCCCCTCGTCGGTCTCGCTTGTGCTCAATAATCGGCCCTGTCGCATCTCGGAAGAAAACCGCAAACTCATCAAGGAGGTCGCGGCGCGCAACCACTATGTTCCTAACCAGATTGCGCGTAGTTTGGTCATGCGCGAGTCGCGCACGCTGGGCCTTATCGTCCCTAACATCGAGAGCCGCTTTTTTGCCTCGCTCGCCGGTAGCCTGGAAAAGCGCTGCCGCGAGGATGGCTATGCGCTCTTCATTACCAGCTCGGGTGGAAGCGCCGATGACGATCTGGAGCTGCTGCGCCAGCTGGTGACGCGCGGCGTTGATGGCGTCTTCCTGGTCGTGGGCGACGAGTTCTCCGACGACCGTGCCCTGCGCGAAGAAGTCAGCCACCTGCCTATCCCTGCCGTGATGGTCGACCGTGCCATTGAGGGGCTCGAGTGCGACAAGGTGATGTTCGACCACGAGATGGGTGGCTACATGGCCACTCGCTATCTGATCGAGCAGGGCCACCGTCGCATTGCCTGCTTGGTTAACGCGCGCCGTTCCAATACGGGGCGTAAGCGACTTGCCGGCTATGAGCGCGCGCTGCGCGAGGTTGGCCTGCCTATCGACGCACGTTTGGAGTTTGAGAGCGAGTACTACATTCCGAGTGCCTATGAGGCCTCGGAGGCGGTGCTCGCAACTGATGCCACCGCTGTGTTCGCAAGTTCGGATAACATCGCCCTCGGTCTGCTCAAGCGCTTGCACGAGATGGGGAAGAGCATCCCGGGCGATATCTCGGTGGTGAGCTATGACAACTCGGCGGCCGACGTTCTCTTTGAGCCGGCGCTGACCGCGATTGAGCAGGATCCTGGTGTCCTTGCGGAGCATGCTTTTGGCTGCATGTCCAAGCGTCTTGCCGGTAGGGGCGGCAGGCGTGCCGAAGAGGTCGTCCTGGAGCCGGCGCTTATCGTTAAGGGCAGCGTGCTCGAGCTTACCGAATGTAGCTAAGCGTACTTGTTTGTTTGCATAGATTGCATGCGGAGTGTCCGCTATTTGCCGGCGGGGCCGGGGTGCCTGCCTTGTTTTGAAAAGTGGGCTCCGCGAACTTCTCAAAACAAGGCAGGCACCCCGGCCCTCGTCCGTAAACTCTTCCGCTGGGCGAGCCATAGACGCCGCGTACCGATACGGTAAAGTGGCGG
>URGG01000159.1 GCA_900547345.1 uncultured Collinsella sp.
CGTCATGCCGGCCCCCAGGGGGGAGGCGACCCCCCCCCGCCACGACCGTCTCGTTCACAGACGAAAACGGCAGCGTCGCGGCATACATAACCACGGGAGCGGCAAGGCCGATCCCGCACGAAAGTCCGGCAAGGACTGCTCGTTGTGTTGCATCAGAAGAAGCCATGAGCTCTCCCCATCTTCCAGCACCCAAATCGCATCATTCAGTTGGCTGCGCGAGAGAAGATGAAGCGGGGCTATGCCCCAAAGCAACGGTATATGGTTCGTTTCATCTGCGTTTTCCGTCGCGAAGCTTAAAAGCTATTATGCGAAACCGCCCTGTCGATTGCAAGCGACGATGTCGGATTGAAACGGGAAACCTGCTGCTTGCCAGTCTTATGGTCAAAAATAAGCGCGAAGCGGCGATATGGAAAAGGGCCGAGGCTCAAAGCCCCGACCCTTTATTGCATTGATGACTATCGCCGCGCGTGGATGACAACCTAGAACGTCTGCTCGTAGTCGCTGTGCTTTTTGGCCGAACGCACCAGGAACTCTTGGTTGGTGTTGGTGCCCTTAAGACCCTTGATAAACGATGCGGCCGCGCGCTCGGTGTTGTTCATGCCGGCAAGAATGCGACGCAGGCCAAAGACAAACGGACGCATCTGCTCGTCAACCAACAGGTCCTCGTTACGCGTACCGGAGGCAACGGGGTCGATAGCTGGGAAGATGCGGCGATCGGCCAAGTCGCGGTCGAGCTTAAGCTCCATGTTGCCGGTGCCCTTGAACTCCTCGAAGATGACTTCGTCCATCTTGGAACCGGTGTCGATGAGGGCAGAGGCCAGGATGGTGAGCGAGCCACCGTTCTCGATATTACGGGCTGCACCCAGGAAGCGCTTGGGCGGATACAGGGCCGCCGAATCGACGCCGCCCGAAAGGATGCGGCCCGAGGCGGGCGCCGCCAAGTTGTAGGCGCGGGCAAGACGCGTGATGGAGTCGAGCACCACCACAACATCGCCGCCCAGCTCCACGATGCGCTTGGCGCGCTCGATGACGAGCTCTGCCACGCGAGTGTGGTTGTCGGCGGGCATATCGAAGGTCGACGCCACAACCTCGCCCTTGATGGAACGCTGCATATCGGTGACCTCTTCGGGACGCTCGTCGACGAGCAGACAGATGAGGTGCACCTCGGGGTTGTTAATCGAGATAGACTGGCAGATCTTCTTGAGGATCGTGGTCTTGCCGGCCTTGGGCGGGGACACGATCAGGCCACGCTGACCCTTGCCGATCGGCGACACGATGTCGATGGCGCGACCGGTAATGGAGTCCTTGCCGTGCTCCATGCGCAGCGGCTCGTTGGGATAGACCGGGGTGAGGTCACCAAACTTGGGGCGGTTGCGAATCTGCTCGGGGTCCAGACCGTTAACGGTCGTGATTTTGGCGAGGCCGGCGCGCTTGTCGCCGCCACGCGAAGGACGCAGCGAGCCCTCGATGACATCGCCCGTGCGCAGACGCGCGGAGCGGATGAGGTAGGCAGGGACGAAGGCGTCGTCGTTGGACTTCATGTAACCGTGGGCATGGATGATACCGGAGCTGTCCGGACGAATCTGCAGGATGCCCTTGATGTCGCGGAAGCCCTCGGCCTTCGCGGCGGTGACGTAGATCTCCTCGACGAGCTCGGCTTTCTTCTTGCCGGTCGTCTCGATCTCGAACTCCTTGGCCTTCTCGCGCAGCTCGGCGACCTTCATGGCCGCGAGCTCCTCGCGCGAAAGCGTGGGCTCGGTGGGAGCGGCATTACGCTCCTTGTTGCGCTGCTTGCGATCGCGCTGACGGTTGCGGCGGTCGTTGTTGCGCTCGTCCTTGCGCTCGTTGCGCTCGTCGTTACGCTTGTGCTGGCGACGGTTGGGGCGAGCGCCGTCTTCGGCCTCGGCGGGCGCGGCGCCATCGGTTGCGGCGGCGTCGGCGTTAGCCGCAGCAGCGTCATTGGCCTCGGCGCCGGAATCGACTTGCGCTTCGACATCAGCCTGCTGCTCGGACGTCTTGGCCTTAGCGGACTTCTTACGACCGCGCTTGGGCTTCTCGGACGCAGTCTGTTCGACGTCCTGGGGCTCGGCGGCATCAGTCGATGCATCGGCGGTCGTCTCGGCGGAATCCTCGGACGCACCCTTCTTGGCAGCCTTGGCCTTGGACGTGCGTTTAGCAGCAGTGCGACGGCGGCGACCGGGACGGACGTCGGCGGGCTCGGCATCGGCAGAAACGGCCTCGGAAGTCGTAGCATCCTGGACGGGTGCATC
>URGG01000160.1 GCA_900547345.1 uncultured Collinsella sp.
GATCTGGTCCTGCGTAAAACCTTCCTGCTCCAGGCGGGCACGCACAAAGGCCGTCTTGCGGCGCGAACCCAGACAGCCCAGGTAGGCAGGCTTGGCGTGCATGGCCTGAATCACCACGTCGATATCGGACTTGTGGCCTGCCGTGGCCACGACCACCAGGTCGCGCGGGCCGATGGGGCACTGCTCGCTCAGGTTCTTGTAATCGACCAGGCGACGATCGTAGACACCGGGCACCCATTCGGGCGTCAACGTGCCGGGGCGGTCATCGCAGGCCACGACGGCAAAGCCCGCCGCCGTGAGCACGCGCGCCGTCGCGGCGCCCACGTGTCCGCAGCCAAAGATGTAGGTCAGGCCCTCGGGGCAGAGCGTCTCGATGTGCGCCGCGGGAATCTCAGAGGCAGCGTTGGTGTAGGTGACGTTACTCCCCTCCTCCACCAGTGAAAGCCCGGGGCAGCCCGCAATGGTATGGCGCGATGCCTCGCCATGGTACTCGGCCACATCGCCCTCGAGCGCGCTCGCGATAAACGGCTCAAAGTCGATGACGAAGTCGCCGATGCGCCGATAGACCAAGACGTCGGCAATTTCCTGGAACAACGGTGCCTGGGTCGCATCCAGATGCAGATAGCACAGGCAAATGGCTCCGCCGCAGATCATGCCGGTATCGGAGTTCTCGCCGCCCATGGTGTAGCGGACCAGACGCGACTGTCCCGCGCTCAGGAGTTCGCGCGCCTCATCCAGCGCAAAGAGCTCAATCTTGCCGCCGCCGATAGTGCCCGCCTGGCTGCCGTCGGCAAAGACGGCCATCCATGCGCCCACACCGCGCGGTGACGACCCCGCCGTGCCGGCCACGACCGCCAGCTCGCACGTCTCGCCAGCACGCAGGGCGGCAAGCGCCGCATTCACAACATCGAGCTTTTCCATTGCCGCCTTCTATCCTCTAAAGATATCGGTGAGCATAGCGAGTGCCTCGAGCACGCCGCCGCCGACCGACGTCGCCTTGTCCGAAATGTAGTTGATATAGCTGGCATCGCCGCGCGGATCGACATCGGCGCATTTAAAGCCCTCAGTCACCTGCACGCCGTTCGCCAAAAGCCCGCGCAGGCAGCCATCGATCTGTGTGCACATGGGCGTATCGTCCGCGTAGCCAATCACGTCTCCGGCGCTCACGATGTCGCCGATTGCGCGGTCGGACCGAAACACGCCGGCGGCGGGGCTGTGGATAACGCGCTCCTTGCCATAGCCGGCGATCACGCCCGGCACGCCCGTGTTGGGCTGGGGCGAGCCCTGGGTAATGACACGGCCCAAAAAATGCCCGCGCATGGTCTCGACCACGGCGTCGCAATCGACCGGCGCGGTAAAGCCCGGCCCCACGGCGATGACGGTAGGCGCCATGTCGCGCGTGGTGCCCAGGTTGCGCTTGGCCAGAATCGCGTCGACCACAGCCGCGGGTTTAAGCTCATCGAGCATCTTGGCCTGAGGGTCCACCACGACGGCAACATCCCCCGCTTGGGTAATCTCGAGCGCCTCTGCCGGCGTCTGCGCCAAGCGAGCGCGAATGCCCTCGACCTGGACCTCGCCCAGGCGAATAGCCTCGCAAAAACTGATTGTGCGGCGGATGCACGTGGGAACCGCGATATCGGCCATAACGACCGACACGCCGGCGCGCACCAAGCGAGCGGCGACACCCGTGGCGATATCGCCGGCGCCGCGAACATAAACGAGCATTCCCGGGGCACCTCCCTGTGCTACGGTTTGAGCAGAGCAAAAGCGGTTCGACCGCTACTCTGATGATTATTTATTATCACAGTATTATACGGCGGTGAACAGATGGAAACGGTTAGCGGCAATCTTGCCTCGGCGCTCAGGATCGAGCCGGGCATTACCGCGATTATCGGCAGCGGCGGCAAGTCGACGTTGCTCAAAACGCTGGGTCTTGAGCTCATGCGCGCTGGCGGCCGCGTGCTCCTCTGCACCACCACGCATATGCTTCCCGTTGCCGGCGTGCCATGGGACGGGTCGAATCGTCGCCTGGACGCCGCGCCTTGGAAGCCGGGCGCCTCGCATGTCCCCGGTTGCACCTGCGAGGCATGCGCGGGCATGAGCCGCGGAAGTATCTGCCAGGCGGGTGTTTTGGACCCGGAGACAGGCAAGCTCTCCGCCCCCGCCGAGCCACTCGGCGGGCTGGCACAGCGCTTTGACTATGTGTTGGCCGAGGCAGACGGTAGCAAGCGACTCCCCCTCCAGGCGCAACCCGCCTGCCTCGAAGC
>URGG01000161.1 GCA_900547345.1 uncultured Collinsella sp.
TTTTGCGGACAGGGGTAGCGCGAAAGGACTGCACATGCGTCAATTTAAGACCGAGAGCAAAAAACTGCTCGACCTCATGATCAACTCCATCTACACCAATAAAGAAATCTTCCTGCGCGAGCTTATCTCTAACGCGAGCGACGCCGTCGACAAGCTCAACTTTAAGAGCCTGCAGGACCCGAGCGTCAAGATCGACCAGGGCGACCTGGCCATTCGCGTCTCCTTTGATAAAGACGCCCGCACCATTACCATCTCGGATAACGGCATTGGCATGACCGCCGAGGAGCTGGAGCGCAATCTGGGCACCATCGCCCATTCCGGCTCCGAGGAGTTTAAGACCGAGAACGCCGAGCAGCAGGGCTCCGATGTCGACATCATCGGTCAGTTTGGCGTGGGCTTCTACTCGGCTTTTATGGTCGCCAGCCATGTGAAGGTCGTCAGCCGCGCCTACGGCGAGGATGTCGCCCATGTGTGGGAATCCGACGGTCTTGAGGGCTACACCATCGAGGACGGCGAGCGCGCCGAGCACGGTACCGATGTCATCCTGACGCTGCGCGAGAACGAGAAGCTCGATGCCGACGGCGAGGCCGAGACCTACGATCGCTTCCTGACCGAGTGGGGTCTCAAGAGCCTGATTCAGCAGTACAGTAACTATGTGCGTTACCCGATCCAGATGATGGTGTCCAAGAGCCGCCAGAAACCCAAGCCCGAGGACGCCGGCGACGATTACAAGCCCGAGTACGAGGACTACCAGGAGCTCGAGACCGTCAATTCCATGACACCGATCTGGAAGAAGCACAGCTCCGATGTCGAGCAGAAGGACTACGACGAGTTCTACAAGTCCACGTTCCACGACTTTGACGATCCTGCGCGCACCATCAGCTTCCACGCCGAGGGCACGCTCGAGTACGATGCCCTGCTGTTTGTGCCGGGACGCGCGCCGTTCGATCTGTACAGCAAGGACTACGAGAAGGGTCTGGCGCTCTACAGCTCCAACGTCCTGATCATGGAGAAGTGCGACGACCTGCTGCCCGACTACTACAACTTTGTCCGCGGCGTCGTGGATTCCGCCGACGTGTCGCTCAACATCTCGCGCGAGACGCTGCAGCAGAACCGTCAGCTCAAGGCCATCGCCAAGCGTGTGGAAAAGAAGATTACCGCCGACCTTGAGGATATGCGTGACAACGACCGCGAGGCCTACGAGAAGTTCTTTGAGAACTTTGGCCGCGGTCTTAAGTACGGCATCTACTCGAGCTATGGCATGAAGGCCGATGAGCTCGCCGACCTGTTGCTGTTCTGGTCTGCCAAGGAACAGAAGATGATTACCCTGGCCGAGTATGCCAAGGGCATGCCCGAGGATCAGAAGGCCATCTACTACGCCGCCGGCGATTCGCGCGAGCGCTTGGCCAAGATGCCCGTGGTAAAGGGCGTGCTCGACCGCGGCTATGACGTGCTGCTTCTGACGCAGGACGTGGATGAGTTTACCTTCCAGGCCATGCGTGAGTACGTTGCCGCCGATATGCCCAAGATCTACGAGGACGATGCTGCCCGCGAGGCTGCCGAGAAGGCTGTGGCCGACGGTGCCGAGCCCGAGGTCGAGGATCGTCATCTGGAGCTCAAGAACGTCGCGACCGGTGATCTTGACCTGGCGACCGAGGATGAGAAGAAGGAGGCCGAGGACGCCACCAAGGAGAACGAGGACCTCTTTAGCGCTATGAAGGAGGCACTCGGTGACAAGGTCGAGAAAGTTGCCGTCTCCGCGCGCCTGACCGATGCCCCCGCTTGCATTACCACCGAGGGTCCGCTTTCGCTTGAGATGGAGAAGGTACTCCAGAAGGGACCCGAGGGCGCGCCCGACGGCATGCCCAAGAGCCAGCGCGTGCTCGAGCTCAACGCCAAGCACCCGGTCTTTGACAAGCTTGTCGCTGCCCAGAAGGCAGGCGACGCCGACAAGATCAAGCAGTACTCTGGTCTGCTCTACGATCAGGCCCTGCTGGTCGAGGGTATCCTCCCCGAGGACCCCGTTGCCTTCGCGGCGGCTGTTTGCAACTTGATGTAGTTAGGTAGTTACGCGGTTTTACCAAACCGCGTAACGGCTCGACGCTGCCCTCAGTTCCGCCGTTCTAACGAACGGCGGACCAGTCGACGCTGCGCGGGCGCCAGAGCGACAACTTGTCATTCAAAGAGGACGGCATGACCAGAAGGT
>URGG01000162.1 GCA_900547345.1 uncultured Collinsella sp.
CCACCGCCAGCTCTGTTGCTTCGACCAAGAAGGAGGCGTAAGTGCCATGGGTAAGCCCGGTGCTTTTCTTGATATCGATCGCGTGACCCACGAGCTGCGCCCCGTGGAGGAGCGCAGCCGCGATTTCGATCCGCTGTACGTGGAGCTCGACGACGATGCGCGCCGTGCCCAGGCGAGCCGCTGCATGATGTGCGGTGTGGCGTTTTGTCAGATGGGCGCGAGCTTTGGCAAGGCACGCCCGAGCGGCTGCCCACTGCACAACCTGATTCCCGAGTGGAATGAGCTGGTGTACCGCGGCCGCTGGGATGAGGCTACCGAGCGCCTGTCGCTCACCTCGCCCATGCCCGAGTTCACGAGTCGCGTGTGCCCGGCGCTGTGCGAGGCCGCATGCAACCTGGGCTCGGTCGATGGCCAGCCCACGACGATCCATGACAACGAGCGCGCGATTAGCGACCATGAGTGGGCCAACGGCGGTCCGCACCGCTTTGAGCCGGCAGGGGAGGGTGCACCCACGGTTGCCGTGGTGGGCTCCGGTCCCGCTGGTCTGGTGGCAGCATGGGAGCTTGCGCGTCGTGGGGCCCGCGTGACGGTGTTTGAGCGCGACGACCGTCCGGGCGGCCTGCTCATGTACGGCATTCCCAACATGAAGCTCGAGAAGTCCGTGGTCGAGCGCCGCGTGGCGCTCATGCGCGAGCTGGGCATTGTGTTTGAGCTGGGTGCTGACGTGAATGATCCTGCGGTGGCTGCCAAGCTCGACGACTTCGATGCCGTTGTGGTGGCTGCCGGCGCCCGTGCTCCGCGTGGGCTTTCGGCTGCGAACATTGATGCCCCGGGCGTAGTGTATGCCGTGGACTACCTGACGGCTTCGACCGTCTCGGTGCTCGATGGCGGCGAGCCCGCGGTGAACGCGCGCGGCCTGGACGTTGTGGTCATTGGCGGTGGCGATACCGGCAACGACTGCGTGGGTACCGCGGTGCGCCAAGGGGCGCGCAGCGTGCGCCAGTTTGAGTTCTTGCCGGCTGCGCCCGATAAGCGCGCGGCGAGCAACCCCTGGCCGCAGTGGCCCAACATTAAGAAGACCGACTACGGCCAGCAGGAGGCTATTGCTGCGATGGGCGGCGAGATGCGTGCCTGGGGCGTGGATACGCTCGAGGTGCTGCTGGACAAGAAGGGTGCGGCTGCGGGTCTGCGCGTGGTCGATTTGGACTGGTCGGCGGGAAAGCCCGAGCGCATCGCGGGCTCCGAGCACGAGGTACCGGCGCAGCTGGTGCTCATCGCCTGCGGCTTTACGGGCCCAGAGCACGGTGTGTTCGACGCCGTTGGCGTGCCCGTTGCCACTGCTGGTCGTCCGCTGCCTGTGATGGCCGCCGAGGGCTCGCATCTTGCGGCGCGTGTCGACGGCGTCGCCGCGGATGCCGCGCCGGTGTATGTTGCCGGTGACGCTCGTAACGGCAGCTCGCTCGTGGTGAACGCTATGGCCGACGCCCTGGCCTGCGCAGCCGAAGTCGCCGAGGCGCTGGAGCTGTAAGGCGGCTGTCCACAGCTGAATCGACAAGGGCTGTCCCCAACGGCTGGCCCAAATGGAACGTCCATTACAGTCGAAATTGTCAGCCTGGGACTGTCTCGGGCTACGATTGAGGCGCGCCCAGAACGGGCCGCCGACCGGGCGCCCGCGCACGGCCGAACGTCCCTGCCCCCGAGAGGGCCCGTTGGGTGCTGCCGGCGCGGGACGCGCCGCCCCCGACGGCTGATAGGAAAGTGCCGGGCAGGTGCCGCGGCTGGTAATGTGAGTGCCGAGGGGGAGGCCATCCGGTCGAACGACTACCGGAAGGATACCACCGTGAAAGCGCCATCCACCAGGCCCACGGCCGTGCTCGGCCTGGACGTCGGCAAGTCATCGCACTGGGCCTGCCTGATCGACCGCGACGGGGAGGTGCTGGCCAGCGCCCCCGTCCGCAACAGGGAGGCCGAGCTCGACGCGCTGTTCGCCTCCGCGCCCGCCGGCACGCTCGTCGTCGTCGACCAGTTCCGCAACATAGGGTCCCTCGCCGTGAGGCGGGCCCGCGCCGCGGGGCTCGGGGTCGCCTACCTGCCCGGGCTCGCCGCCAGCCGCGCCGCGGGCCTGTTCGCCGGCGAGGCCAAGACCGACGAGCGCGACGCCGCGGTGATCGCGCGGACCGCCCCGGGCGTGCCGGACTCCCTG